>NZ_JANZNP010000015.1:0-127775 GCF_025153065.1 Pantoea sp. XY16
TATTACGCTTTCCTCCTGCAGAGTCAACCTCTATTTCAGAAGTTTTTCTCCGGCGGCGCAGTCTCCTGTGCCTCTCAACCCGTTTCCCGTTTCCGGTTTGCCGTGTCAGTGGAGGCGCATTATAGGGAACGGCTGAGATAGCGCAAGTGCAAATCACAACTTTTTTACTGACCGTTCAATTTGCGCTCAAAAGGAGTAATAAATAAGCAAGAATCCCCCAAAAGGGCAAAAAAAACGGGCCAGAGGCCCGTTTTTCAACTCGCACCCTTACTGATGTGCAGTTATGACGTCGTTTACAACATCCATTTCGATGGTTTTACCCGGCACCAGCGAACCTGCAAGGATCTGCTGAGCCAGCGGGTTCTCAATCTGCTGCTGTATCGCCCGTTTCAGCGGACGCGCACCATAGACCGGGTCATACCCGTTCTCCGCCAGCAGTTTGATCGCATCATCGGAGATGTGCAGCTGATAGCCACGTTCATCCAGACGTTTGTACAACCGCTGCAGCTGAATCTGCGCAATAGAAGCAATGTGTTTCTCAGCCAGCGGATGGAACACCACCACCTCATCGATACGGTTGACGAATTCCGGACGGAAATGCTGTCCGACCACACCCATAACAATATCTTTCATTTCCGGATAGCTGAGATTGCCGAACCGTTCCTGGATTAAATCCGATCCCAGGTTAGAGGTCATGATCACCACGCTGTTACGGAAATCGACCGTACGACCCTGCCCATCCGTCAGACGCCCATCATCCAGCACCTGCAGCAGAATGTTGAAGACATCAGGATGCGCCTTCTCGACTTCATCCAGCAGGATTACCGAATAAGGACGACGACGTACAGCTTCGGTCAGATAACCGCCCTCTTCATAGCCGACATAACCCGGAGGTGCGCCCACCAGCCGCGACACTGAATGTTTTTCCATAAATTCGGACATGTCGATACGAACCATCGCATCGTCACTGTCGAACAGGAAGTTAGCCAGCGACTTACACAGTTCGGTCTTACCTACCCCGGTAGGGCCCAGGAACAGGAAGGAACCAATAGGCCGGTTAGGATCTGACAGGCCAGCACGACTACGGCGAATCGCATTTGATACTGCTTCAACCGCTTCATCCTGTCCGATGACCCGGCCATGAAGATCCTGCTCCATGCGCAGTAACTTATCGCGCTCACCTTCCATCATTCGCGCCACCGGAATCCCGGTCCAGCGCGCCAGCACATCGGCAATCTCCACATCGGTTACCCGGTTGCGCAGTAACTTCATGGTTTTGCCTTCCGCCTGAGTCGCTGCGGCCAGCTGTTTTTCCAGTTCAGGAATTTTACCGTACTGCAGTTCTGACATCTGCGCGAGATCGCCCTGACGACGAGCCTGCTCTAAGTTCAGACGCGCCTGCTCAAGTTCAGCTTTAATATTCTGCGTGCCGGACAGCGAGGCTTTTTCAGTCTTCCACTCATCTTCCAGCTCGGCGTATTCGCGCTCTTTCTGGTTCAGCTCAGTTTCCAGCATCTCCAGACGTTTGATACTGGCATCATCCGCCTCTTTCTTCAGCGCCTGCTGCTCCAGCTTCAGCTGAATAATACGGCGCTCAAGGCGATCCAGTGACTCCGGCTTCGAGTCCATCTGCATACGAATGCTGGAAGCTGCCTCATCGATCAGGTCAATCGCTTTGTCCGGCAGCTGGCGGTCCGCAATGTAACGATGAGAAAGCGTTGCTGCTGCGACAATCGCCGGGTCAGTGATCTGCACATGGTGATGCAGCTCATAACGCTCTTTCAGACCACGCAGAATGGCGATGGTATCTTCCACAGTCGGCTCAGCCACAAAGACTTTCTGGAAACGACGCTCCAGCGCGGCATCTTTTTCAATGTACTGGCGATACTCATCAAGCGTAGTGGCACCTACGCAGTGCAGTTCACCACGCGCCAGCGCTGGCTTGAGCATGTTACCGGCATCCATCGCACCGTCCGCTTTACCGGCTCCCACCATGGTGTGCAGCTCGTCTATAAACAGAATGACGTTGCCTTCCTGTTTCGACAGGTCACTCAGTACGCCTTTCAGACGCTCTTCGAATTCACCACGATATTTCGCCCCGGCCACCAGCGCCCCCATATCCAGCGCCAGTACCCGGCGGCCTTTCAGGCCTTCAGGGACTTCACCGTTAATGATGCGCTGCGCCAGCCCTTCAACAATCGCGGTTTTACCCACGCCAGGCTCACCAATCAGCACCGGGTTATTTTTGGTTCGGCGCTGCAGAACCTGGATAGTGCGACGAATCTCTTCATCACGACCAATCACCGGATCGAGTTTGCCCTTCTCGGCTCGCTCGGTCAGGTCAATGGTGTATTTTTTTAATGCCTGGCGCTGATCTTCAGCCCCCTGATCGTTCACGTTGTCTCCTCCCCGCATCTGTTCAATCGCACTGGTGATTTTTTCGCGCGTTGCGCCCGCGGCTTTAAGCAGATCGGCCAGTGCACCACGTGATTCAAGGGCGGCCAGAACAAATAATTCGGATGAAATGAAGTTATCATTGCGCTTCTGCGCCAGCTTGTCGCACAGGTTTAATACCCGTACGAGGTCAGATGAGGGTTGTACATCCCCTTCGCTGCCTTCAACTTGTGGCAGGCGATCGATGGCCTCCTCAATGTGAGCGCGAAAAGGCGTAACGTTGACACCCGCAGAAGTCAGTAAAGGTGAAACCGATCCGCCTTCCTGTTTGAGCAACGCGCTCATCAGGTGCAGAGGTTCAATGAATTGGTTGTCGTGTCCCAGAGCCAGGGACTGCGCGTCGGCGAGAGCCAGCTGAAATTTGTTAGTAAGACGATCCAGACGCATAATTCCTCCCATTACAGGTCAAAATGCTACTGGAGATTAAATGAGGTCATCCCTCAAATTTTCAAGGTTAATGACCTGAGATTTGAGTAAAAAACACGCTAACTGGACCGTCTTATGGCGTAAGGTTATAACAGCCAGATCAAAGTTGCCATACGCCCGGTGATCCCATCGCGACGGAAGGAAAAGAAATCGTCGCGCTGGGTGAAGGTACAACGGCTGTCGGCACTGATTGATTTCACGCCCGCTGCCTGCAGTCGCATACGCGCCAGCAGCCAGATATCAGCGTAAAATTTGCCGCCTGAAGGACGGAAAGCCTGCACGGCGCGAGGATCCTGAGCCATAAAGGCCTCACGTACTTCTGCACCAACTTCAAATGCATCCGGCCCGATTGCCGGACCCAGCCAGGCATGGATCTGATCCGATGGCGAACGAAACTGCGCCAGCGTATTTTCCAGTACACTCGCACAAAGTCCGCGCCAGCCTGCATGTGCCGCCGCCACTTCCGTCCCATCCTGCGAACAGAACAGGACCGGGAGGCAGTCAGCGGTCATGATGGCGCAGACGACGCCAGGCTGATCGGTGATACAGGCATCGGCACACAATGGCGTACTTGCTCCTGCAGCCAGACGCACAACTTCAGTGCCATGAACCTGATCCAGCCACTGCGGCATCGCAGGCAAGCCCGCCTCTTCCATCAGCAACTGCCGGTTACGCGTTACCGTATCCGGATTATCCCCCACGTGCCCGCCGAGATTCAGTGCATCCCAGGGCGATGTACTGATGCCGCCCTGTCGCTGCGTCGAGCAGGCCCGAACGCGTGACGGAGCAGGCCATTGAGGCGTAATCAGATTCATCACCAGTTCATCTGGTCTTTGAATTCTTCGGTGTCTGCTTTTAACGCCGCGATCAGATCAACCATATCCTGTGGAAGCGCCGCATGGAATTCCATTTCAATCCCGCTGATAGGATGATACAGACGCAGCATGGTGGCGTGCAGTGCCTGACGATCGAAACCGCGCAGCGTAGTGATAAATGCCTCTGATGCGCCTTTTGGCGGACGCGGACGGCCCCCATAAAGCGGATCGCCCACCAGCGGATGGCTGATGTGAGACATATGCACACGGATCTGGTGAGTACGACCGGTTTCCAGACGCAGGCGAAGACGGGTATGCGCGCGAAAGTGCTCCATGATGCGGTAATGCGTCACCGCCGGCTTACCCATCGGGTGAACCGCCATGTGGGTGCGTTTGGTTGAGTGACGGCTGATAGGCTGCTCAACAGTACCGCCCGCCGTCATATTACCAATCGCAACCGCTTCATATTCACGGGTGATTTCGCGACGTTGCAGCGAGTCCACCAGATGCGTCTGAGCCGGTACAGTTTTCGCAACCACCATTAAACCGGTGGTGTCTTTATCCAGGCGGTGTACGATGCCCGCACGCGGCACATCCATAATCGCTGGATAGTGATGCAGTAAGGCGTTGAGTACCGTACCATCCGGGTTACCGGCGCCAGGGTGAACCACAAAGTCGCGTGGTTTGTTGATGACGATGATGTCCTCATCTTCATAAACGATGTCGAGTGGCAGATTTTGCGGTTCCCAGCGCTGTGCCTCTTCGATCTCAGCGTCAATCGCGACCAGCTCGCCGCCCAGCACTTTTTCTTTAGGTGTATCGACCATGACGCCGTTTACTGTCACGCGACGGTCGAGGATCCACTCTTTTATGCGGGAACGTGAATAATCAGGGAACAATTCCGCCAAAGTCTGATCTAAGCGTTGTCCGAGTTGTGATTCGGATACCGTTGCGGTGAGTTGAACTTGTTGTGCCATATACAGCTTCTTCGTTAACGTTGGGTTTTCACGGCGATGCCGTTTAATATAATGTGCTATCGTACCTGGTCATTACCGGGAGCTATACGGACAGCTTCCGCCATAACATTTGAGGATAATCACTTCGTCATGACGCGTATGAAACATCTGGTGGCTGCTGCCACACTGAGCCTGGCACTTGTAGGTTGTTCCGGCTCAAATGACGCGGTACCGGACAGCCCGCCTTCTGAAATCTATGCTACAGCGCAGCAAAAGCTGCAGGACGGTAACTTTAAAGCTGCGATTAAGCAACTGGAAGCGCTGGATAATCGTTATCCGTTCGGTCCTTATTCGCAGCAGGTGCAGCTGGATTTAATCTACGCGTACTATAAAAATGCCGATCTGCCCCTGGCACAGGCTGCCATTGCCCGCTTTATGCGTCTTAACCCCACACATCCGAACATTGACTATGTCATCTATATGAAAGGTCTGACGGATATGGCGCTGGATGACTCAGCACTGCAGGGCTTCTTTGGTATTGATCGTTCTGACCGCGATCCGACGCACGCTCGTGATGCCTTCCGCGACTTCTCACAACTGCTGCGCAGTTACCCGAACAGCCAGTATGCGGCTGATGCTCAGAAACGTCTGGTCTATCTGAAAGACCGCCTGGCGAAATATGAGCTGTCAGTGGCGCAATTCTATACTAAGCGCGAGGCGTATGTCGCGGTTGTTAACCGTGTCGAAGGTATGATGCGCGATTATCCGGATACTCAGGCAACACACGATGCACTGCCGCTGATGGAAAATGCTTACCGCAATCTGCAACTGAACGCTGAAGCAGACAAAGTGGCGAAAATCATTGCAGCGAACAACAGCTGATAGCCCGGTAGCTTTTCAGCCATAAAAAAAAGCAGCCTGTGATGGCTGCTTTTTTTTGCTCAAAGAACAGTCATAAGTGGATCTGCTGCCAGCGAGCTAACTCATCAAGCATGCCGTGTTAATCGTTTCGCTTCAAGCCATTTCGGCCAGTTTCTCTGCCTTTCTCACAGAATGTTGTGACTGACAAAAAGTGACATTTTTTCGTGACCGAAATCTCACATTCAACGCTTTTTCGCGCTATGCTGAAAAGACCAAGACGGAAATGACAGAGAGGTAAGAAAGATGGTTCTGAACATTACCAGTAAACAAATGGACATCACTCCGGCAATCCGAAGCCATGTTGAAGACCGTCTCGCCAAGCTCGAAAAATGGCAAACCGACCTGATTAACCCACATATTGTCCTCTCCAAAGAGCCCAAAGAATTCGTGGCTGACGCCACTATTAACACACCTAACGGGACTCTGGTGGCCAGCGCCAAGCATGATGATATGTATACCGCGATCAACGATTTAATCGCGAAGCTCGAACGTCAGCTGAATAAAGTTCAGCATAAGTCTGAAGCGCGCCGCGCCAGTGCCAGCGTAAAAGACATTATCCCCGCCGACGAAGAGTCCTGATTTTCATAACGCGCCTCCGGGCGCGTTTTTTATTGACAGCTTTTAATCAGTACGGTTACTCTCAGGTCACTCTTTTTTCGGACGTTCACATGAAACCTGATCTGTTTTTCTTCGCTTTCTTTTTTACCTTCCCCTGAACGGGAGGCTATTCGTCGTGTGAAAATGAAAGCGAAGACGAACAACGAAGCCTCCCAACCGGGAGGCTTTTTTATTGGATAGCATACAGGTGAGCCCTATGAATCCCGACAATCCATTGCTGGCACTACGCGATAAGATCAGCGCAGTGGATAAAAAACTTCTGACGCTGCTGGCCGAGCGTCGTCTGCTGGCAGTGGAAGTCGCACAAGCGAAACTGGCAACGCATCGCCCGATTCGCGATGTGGAGCGCGAACGCGCGCTGCTGGAGAATCTGATTGTGCTGGGTAAAGCGCATAAACTGGATGCGCACTACATCACCCGCCTGTTCCAGCTGGTCATCGAAGATTCCGTACTGACGCAGCAGGCATTGCTGCAGAAAAACCTCAATCATCCCCATGCACATGCCGCCCGCATCGCTTTCCTGGGTCCGAAAGGCTCTTACTCGCACCTTGCCGCACGCAACTACGCGTCACGTCATTTCGATAGCATGGTGGAGTGTGGCTGCCTGAAGTTTCACGACATCATTAAGCAGGTCGAAAATGGCGTGGCTGATTACGCCGTGATGCCGATTGAGAACACCAGTTCGGGTTCGATCAACGATGTCTACGATCTGCTGCAACAGACCAGTCTCTCTATTGTGGGCGAGCTGACCTTACCTATCGACCACTGCGTGCTGGTGAATGGTTTTACCGATCTGCAGCAGATTGAGACGGTGTACAGCCATCCTCAGCCCTTCCAGCAGTGCAGTCAGTTCATTAACCGTTTCCCGCACTGGAAGATCGAATATACCGAGAGTACCGCGGCAGCGATGGAGAAAGTGGCTGCGCTCAACTCACCTAAGGTGGCGGCGCTGGGCAGTGAAGCCGGTGGCGAGCTCTATCAGCTGCAGGTGCTGGAGCGTAATCTGGCGAATCAGCAGCAGAACCATACCCGCTTTATCGTGCTGGCCCGCAAAGCCATCGAGGTTTCAGATCAGGTGCCAGCGAAAACCACGCTGATTATGGCAACCGGCCAGCAGGCGGGTGCGTTGGTTGATGCGCTGCTGGTTCTGCGTCAGCACAATCTGATTATGAGCAAGCTGGAGTCCCGCCCGATTAATGGCAATCCGTGGGAAGAGATGTTTTACATTGATGTGCAGGGCAACCTGCAATCGGAGCGGATGCAGCAGGCGCTTCAGGAATTACAGACCATGACCCGCTCTCTGAAGGTACTGGGCTGCTACCCCAGCGAAAATGTGGTGCCCGCTGAGCCTGGCGAATAAAAAGAATAAAAAAAGGCATCCAGCTGGATGCCTTTTTCATAGATGGATGGCTGTTATTTATGGGCGGCTGTCATTGGCCGAACGCAGCAGACTTCGGCTTTCGACCAGGAAGCGTTTTGCGTGATCGCCAAACCACTGTTCAACCCGGTTAAAGCTGGTGATAAATGCCTGCTTGTCGCCCTGCTCCAGCAGCGCAATCGCTTCACCAAACCGCTGGTAATAGCGTTTTATCAGCGCCAGATTACTCTCTGAAGACATGATGATATCCGCATAGAGTTGCGGATCCTGCGCGAACAACCGCCCCACCATCGCCAGTTCAAGCCGGTAAATGGGTGACGAGAGCGCCAGCAGCTGATCCAGATTGACGTTCTCTTCGGCTAAATGCAGACCATACGCAAAGGTCGCAAAGTGACGCAGCGCCTGTATGAATGCCATGTTCTGGTCATGCTCAACAGCGCTGATACGATGCAGACGCGCACCCCAGACCTGAATCTGCTCCAGGAACCACTGATACGCTTCCGGTTGTCTTCCATCACACCAGACCACCACCTGTTTTGCCAGGCTGCCGCTGTCCGGGCCAAACATCGGATGCAGACCCAGTACCGGGCCGTTATGAGCGGCCAGCATCGCCTGCAGAGGCCGGTTTTTCACTGACGCCAGATCGACCAGGATACAATCTTCAGGCAGTGGCGGCAGCTGAGCAATGACCTGCTCGGTCAGATGAATCGGCACGCTAATGATCACCATGCCGGCATCGCTAAGCAGTGCCCCAGCCTGTGGCCAGTCCTCTTTATCCAGCGTTTTAACCGTATAGCCAGATAGCCCGAGCATTTTTTCAAACAGCCGGCCCATCTGGCCCTTACCACCGACGATGACCACCGGACGCAGTTCAGGACAAAGGGTTTTAAAGCCTTTGTCATTCTCGCTGGTATAGGATTCCCGCATTACGCGACGCAGCACATCCTCAATCAGATCCGGTGGTACGCCGAGCGCTTCGGCCTCTTTGCGACGCGAAGCCAGCATCGACGCTTCACGCTCAGGCACATAGATAGGCAGGCCATAACGGCTCTTCACTTCTCCTACTTCGGCCACCAGTTCCAGTCGCTTAGCCAGCAGATCCAGCAGCGCTTTATCAACACTGTCAATTTGATCGCGTAACGCGGTCAGTTCAGCCACCATTGCTCTTACACCTCTTGTGACAGACGCGCCGACAGCACTCCCTGCAGATCCTGATGCATTTCACGCAGCAACGTTTCGGTCACTTCCCAGTTGATGCATGCATCGGTTACGGAAACGCCATACTTCATTTCGCTGCGTGGCTGCTCAGAAGACTGGTTACCTTCATTGATATGGCTTTCCAGCATCAGACCAATGATAGAACGGTTCCCGTCTTTGATCTGCGCAATAGCGGATTCCGCTACGCCAGGCTGACGGCTGTAGTCTTTGTTCGAATTACCATGGCTGCAATCTATCATTAAGGCTGGACGCAGTCCCGCCTTGAGCATCTCTTTTTCACACTGCGCGACATCTTCAGGACCGTAGTTCGGCGCTTTGCCACCACGCAGGATCACGTGACCATCCGGATTGCCCTGCGTCTGCAGCAGGCAGACCTGACCAGCCTGATTGATCCCGACAAAACGGTGCGGCATTGCGGCAGCACGCATGGCGTTGATTGCCATTCCCAGACTACCATCGGTGCCATTTTTAAAGCCTACCGGCATCGACAGGCCCGAGGCCATTTCACGGTGCGTCTGAGATTCAGTAGTACGTGCACCAATGGCAGACCAACTGAACAGGTCGCCCAGATATTGCGGGCTATTAGGATCCAGCGCTTCAGTGGCCAGAGGCAAACCCATTTCAACCAGGTTCACCAGCAGCTGGCGCGCAATGTGCAGACCCGCTTCCATATCAAACGAGTTATCCATGAAAGGATCGTTGATCAGCCCTTTCCAGCCGACGGTGGTACGAGGTTTTTCAAAATAGACGCGCATCACGATAAAAAGCTGATCTTTCAGCTCTTCAGAAAGGGTTTGCAGACGACGAGCATAGTCCAGTGCCACTTCGGTATCGTGAATTGAGCAGGGTCCGCACACCACCAGCAGACGCGGGTCGCGGCCGGCAATAATGTCAGAGATGGTCTGGCGGGACGCCGCAACCTGATCCTGCTGTTCAGCGGTCAGTGGAAACTTCGCTTTCAGCTCTTCAGGCGTGATGAGTACCTGTTCACCGGCGATATGCACATTGTTCAGCGCGTCTTTTTGCATGATAGCGATCCTTTGGCTCGTATTAGCTGATTGGGGCTCCTCATCGAGGAATATAAATACTGTATCACAGGCAATACATAGCGCAATATTATATGTACACATTTATTACCACAGATCAAAAGTAACAAACAACGCCTTAACAAAAACCATAAATATCAATATTATAAAAAATAACCGCACTACAATAATTTCCGGTAATCGTAAAGTTAAGTTTACGATTAGCTTTATTGCGTTTCTGCCTGCTGCAGGCAAAATGAACATAATGTTTATTTTAATGCTGAGTCCATCATGCACGCCTCCCCACTTAACATCTATCTGCGACCTTTTGAGCTTAACGACGTTTCCGCGTTTACTGCTGCGGTGAATGACTCACTGGACAGCCTGATCCCCTGGATGGTCTGGGCGCATCACGATTATCAGCCTCACGAAGCAGAAAGCTGGATCCGCTTTACTCACTGGCAACGGATGAGGGAGGAGGCGGAAGAGTTTGCAATCGTTGATCAGCATGACCAGCTGCTGGGGGGCGCAGGAATACGCTTTGCCCGTCATCCGGGTGACACCAGCGCAATTGGTTACTGGGTTCGCAGTGATGCACAGCGTCAGGGAATCGCCAGCCGCGCGGTGGCCGCTTTGCTGCCGCTGGGGTTTTCACGCCCACAGACCCGGGTGATTGAGATTCTGGCAGCAGAGGATAACCTGGCCAGTCGGAGCGTGGCTGAGAAGTGCGGTGGTCAGTTCATTGGCTGTCGCTATGGCCTGATCGTATTAGAGAAAGGGCCGGTTAATACTGCGATTTATCATTTTCAGCGGCCGGCTGCCGGTTAGCTTCTGTCAGCTGGCTGCCATCAGGAAAAAAAAAGGGGCTGGCAGATGCCAACCCCTTGTTTGCTATTAACTTTTAGATGTCGCGTTAGCGATACCTTAGTTAAGACGCTTTTTCTAGACACCATTGATTCATAAGCTTTTTATTTATAAAACAGTAAGTTAAGCCTATATCTGGTGCAACCAAAGGCAAGCACGTACATACTGAGTAGTCATTCTGTAGACATCAAAATGGCAAGAGGGTTAAGGGCTGCAGCTTCCTCTAAATGGTCAGGGGCAAAGTGGGCATACTTCATGGTTTCACGAATGTTCGCATGACCGAGTATTCTTTGTAGTACCAGAATATTTCCCCCATTCATCATAAAGTGGCTGGCAAACGTATGACGCAATACGTGGGTTTTTTGGCCCTCTATTAGCTGAATTGTGGTAGTAGCCAGCATCTTTTTAAAGTCCTGATAGCATGGTTTAAACATCCTGCCCTGCCGTTCCTTCAATTCATCATATAGCCATTGCGGGATCGGAACAGTTCGGTTTTTCCCACCTTTGGTTTTAAAGAACGACAATTTATGAGGTGACAGCTGCGAACGGGTTAATGTTTCTGCCTCAGTCCAGCGCGCACCAGTAGCCAGGCAAACTTTGCATATCATCTTTAGGTCTGGCTTTCCGTAAAGCTCGCAACCATTAAGAAGTTCAGTGATCTGCTTTAAGGTAAGCCAGGACATTTCTTTTTCATCTTCTCGGAACGTCCGGACGCCTTCCAGCGGGTTAGGAAGAGACCATTCCCCTAAACGCTTAAGCTCATTAAACACAGCGGCAAGATAGTTTTGTTCTCTATTAACCGTTATAGGCTTTACTTTCCACTTTGATTGGTCATCGTGATAGCCGTTAGAAATCTCGCCCTTAAGGCGACGATCACGATAATGCGCCCAATCTTTAGCCGTCAGTTGAGACGCTATTGGGTCTCCTAATCCGGCACACACGATATCTAATTTTGCCTTCCGAGATTTGACAGCCTTGAGTGACTGCCCGTGCAAAGAGTCCCAAAGTTTGATCAATTCGCTAAGCTTTCTACGGTCCTCCTTTTCCTTTATCCACGGCTTACTTTCGGCCTGCGCCCGTGTGTAATCCTCAAAAGCTACTGCCTCACCTTTCGTTTCAAAGGATTTGCGTATACGGCGGCTACCTCGACCATCTAGATAAAAGTCAGCAAGCCATTCGCCAGACGGTAATTTCTTGATTGCCATGTTAATAAACCCAAAGTTTAAAACTTTATTCATAAACGAACCGACAGCTAAAAAGCATTATCAGTCTATCTAATCTTTTTGATGATGAATTCTGCTTTACCTTTCGGTGTTACGTCTGATACTTGGCATTCAAAAGATGCAGACTCGCTAGAAATTTTTAACTTATTACCCGGAAGCCGGACAACATCATAAATATCTTGAATTCCGTCTATGCTGATAAGCCATGTACCGTTACTTAATGTCTGAGAGGAAGTGTTTAAACAAAAAATATCACCCCCTTTATCAACCATGATTTGATTATTAGCATCTTCTAAAAATAATGAAGAATCACCCCGCCAATTTCCATTTTCAACTAATTGACCATTAGTAAGAAAATACTTAATAACTTTGGTGGTGCCGTCCTCAGAATCCGCCAGAGAGGACTCCTCTGGATACATTGAGCCGTAACCTGTCGCTAACCAATAAAGCGACACGCCGGTATCAAGAGCGCAGGCAATGACTACTTCGCCGGGAAAATGTTCTCTTCTAAGCCAGGCACTCATAGTGCCCGATGGTATGCCCAGGTGCTCTCCTAATTGCTTCTGCATAGTGAAACCATATGCGTCCATAAGCCTTTTTAGAATGACCTTTCCACCTGATGATTGCATGGCCTCTAGCAGCCGTTCACCAGTGATCGAATGGCTAGCATTAACCTTGCGCTCTACTTTTGCATCATCGCCATTTATGAGCCATCTTACATCTGCACCTGTATCTAAGGCACACATCACTACGTAATCGCCGGGAAGCTTGCCGCGTTTAATCCAGTTATGAATAGTTCCAACGGGCATATTTTTTAGTTCGGCATAAGCCTGTTGCGTTCTAACACCATAAGAAATAAGGATTCTTGCGAGAATCTCACGTACATTTTCAAACACGCCGCTCATAAAACTCCTCGAAAAACCAATTGACCCGTTTACAACAGATCAATTGACCAGTATTATCCGTATCAAGTTAACAAATGCACGCTAATGCACCAGAGACACTACCAACTGGAGATAATCACTTATGAGTCCTCAAATTACAATACCGACCGGGCCGGATCTGATGACATACGAGCAGTTCGCGCAAGCCTATGGCTACTGCCTTCGTACCGTTAAACAGATGGTTGAAGACGGTGATCTACTTGTTATGCCACGTAAAAAAGCGGGTGGTGCAGCACGGATCAATATGGTTGCCTTCCGCGCGCGTTTGCTCGCTCAGGGTATCAATTGCCGCTATATCGCTGCGTAACAACTTAATTATTTAAGTTGAGCAAAGGAATGACCATGTTTGATTTTAAAACCTCCACCCATAGTCATTATGAAGACGCCTGCCGCAAGTTTGCGCTGACTCACAACATGCGGGAGCTGGCCCAGCAAGCAGGCATGAAAGTGCAGACGCTTCGCAACAAGCTGAACCCAGAACAGATCCATCAGTTGACCGTTCCTGAAGTGCTTTTACTTACCGATTTAACAGAAGACGCAACGCTGATGGATGGGATGCTGGCGCAACTTAACTGCCTGCCGTGTGTACCAGTAAATGAGCACGCCGCTGAAAAGTTTTCTGCTTATGTGCTCAATGCTTCTGCTCAGGTCGGAACGCTTGCTGCCAGTGCAGCTAATCACGCCAGTATTACCACCTCATGCCGTCGTGGGATTATTGAAGCAGCCAATACCGGCATTCGCTGCATGATGCTGGCGGCGCTGACTGTCCAGACTCGCGTTCACTCGAACCCTGCGCTGTCAGGTACTGCTGATGTGTTAAGTGGTATCGGTGCATCAATCGGGATGGTGTGAGAAATGGCTTTTTCAGTAGCACCGCTTCTGAAGCGGCAAAGCCCGTCCCATGCTTACGGTCACGGCTGGATTGTGGCAGACAAGGGCAGGCGCTGGCACCCGGCAATTTCACAGGTCGAACTGCTGGCAGGATTAACGGGTAAGAGGAAAGAATCATGGGTTACAAAGCTGAAAGTATTACTGTTCAGATGAATGCGGGTCAGCGCGCAAGTGCGCTTAATCATATCTCTGCGCTTCGTACCATGATGTACGGCGATTGCAGCCACGAACTAAACCGCTTTATTGCAGACATGCGTAATAAGCGCGATCACCAGTCTGAACAGAATGGCCGCGCACTGAGCGCAATTTTCTTCCTGGCTAATATCAGCAAAGAGCGTCACGGCGTTGATTTCAGTGAACTGACGAGTGACGAAAAGACGGCGCTGATTAGCGCAATGAATCACTTAAAAGCAGTCGTGAGTTTATTTCCAAAGAATCTGACGTTACCTAATTAATTAACCCAAAGAAATTATATGGCGTAAACCCGCCGGGCATTTTTTTGCCCGAATTCAGGAGAAAGAGAAATGCGAAATATCCAGACCCGTAATTTTAAAGCTGATGAGGACGCGCTGATCGCCCTGCTGAGTAAGGCCAAATCTGAACAGCGCAGTGACGATGCTCTGGCGGCTTCTATTCATATTGCCGCGCTGGCTATCCATGCCCGTAAAAAGGAAATGTCAGCAACCGAAATCATTGAGCTACTGGAAAGAGAATCAGAGCGTTACAAGAATCAGGCACAGGAGCTGCACTGATGGCTGATTCAATGGACATGGTACAGCAGCGCGTGCAGGAAGAACTGGCGCGCAATCTGGCTAACGCAACTCACCGCCCGGCAGGGGCGAGTGAGTTTTTCTGCCTGTCGTGCGGCGAAGCAATCCCGGAGCTGCGCCGCCGCGCACTGCCGGGCGTTTCCCTCTGCGTGACCTGTAAAGAAGTCAGTGAGCTGAAAAGCGTGCATTACAAAGGGGCAGCGTCATGAAAACCATCCTGAAATGGGCTGGCAGCAAGTCCGGCCTGATGCCTGAGCTGATTAAGCACCTGCCCGCCGGTGATCGCCTTGTAGAGCCGTTTGCCGGTTCCTGTGCCGTCATGATGAATACGGATTACCCGGCTTATCTGGTGGCGGATGTTAATCCCGATCTGATTAACCTCTATCGTCAGGTTAAAGAGCATACGCGCCCGTTTATTGTCATCGCGTTATCGCTCTTTAATCAGAATCAAACTGAAGAAAATTATTATCAGGTTCGCAAAGATTTTAACTTCAACGCGGCGCTGCCACTGCTGGAACGTGCTGCGCAATTCCTTTACCTGAACCGCCACGGCTACCGTGGCCTTTGCCGCTATAACAAGCGCGGCGAATTTAATAATCCTTACGGCCATTACAAGCAGCCATATTTCCCGCTGGCCGAAATCGAAGCGTTTGCCGCAAAGGCTCAGCGCGCGACGTTTGAATGTCTGGGGTACAGCGAAACCCTGAGCATGGTCCGTGCCGGTGATGTCGTTTACTGCGATCCGCCGTATCACGGCACGTTCACCGCTTATCACACCGATGGGTTCAGCGACGATGATCAGCACGCGCTGGCCTGCATCCTGCTGGGTATCTCTGATCGTAACCCGGTCATCATTTCAAACAGCGACACCCTGTTTACCCGCAGCATCTTCCGCGAATTTGACCTGACCAAAGTTACTGCCCCCCGCTCTGTTGGGGTTGCTGCAGGTGAGAAGAAGCAGGCAGCGGAAATTATCGCTACCCGTAACCCCGCATCACTTCAGAAAAGGATTGCATCATGATCCACGATAATAATCAGACGCTAACAAAACTGGCATCTGAACTGGTTGAAAACTTGGTTGATTGCCAATCTGCTGAGCACGAAATTGTTCAGATGTATGAAGCGTGGGCGCTAAAGCGACTTATCAAGGCTTTCGAATCTGTTGAGAAGCGCACACTGGATGCAGAATCGCGAGTCAGTGAACTGGAAGAGGAATTCGCTTTTGTGTCTGGTCAGTCCGATCAGTACTTTGCACAGCTTCAGGAGCTACAGGTAACTGGCGGCGTGCCGGCCTGCTCTGCAAGGCCCGTAGAAATTCCAGACTTCCGGGTCTATTGCGGTTCAAATGTAAAATATCGCGTTGCTAAAGACATGATCGCCTATGCGATTCGTGAGGCTGGTCATGAAGTTAAGCGGAATGACTGAGACTTTAGCATATCCGTGGAATGCCCCTAAAAAGGCCATCAATCCACAGCTGGACCCGGCGGAAGTTGCGCCGGTGTCTGCGCTTTCAAACCTGATCGCTCTCTATGCTGCGGATAATGAGCAGGAGCAACTGCGCCGTGAGGCAGTGAGCGATCAGGTCTGGGACCGCTACTTTTTCAATGAGTCACGCGATCCTGTTCAGCGCGAAATTGTGCAGGACAGAATTATCAGCCGGGCAAAGATGGCCCGCGAACAGCAGCAGTTTAATCCCGATCTGGTCATCGTGGCAGATGTCAGCGCCCAGCCTTCACACATCAGCAAGCCTCTTATGGAGCGGGTTAAGTTTTTCCACAATCTCGGCAGGCCGCAGGCTTATTCCCGTTACCTGCGCGAGACGATCCGCCCCTGCCTTGAGAGGCTGGCCCGCGTGCGCGAAAGCCAGATTTCTGCCACCTTCCGTTTTATGGCCGGTCACGACGGGCTGGACGGCCTGCTGGCATTGCCTGAAATGAACCAGAATCAGGTCAAGCGTTTATCAACACTGGTCGCTGCGCACATGAGCATGTGTCTGGATAAAGCCAGCGGCCATCTGTTCGTCAGTGACGACGTGACGCCGGAGCAGGTCCGCCAGGCATGGGAACTTGTTGCAGCGGAAGCGATGCGTCTGGACGTAATCCCCCCGGCCTTTGAGCAGCTGCGCCGCAAAAAGCGCCGCCGCAAACCCGTGCCCTATGATCTGATCCCGCCATCACTGGCCCGTATGCTCTGCGCAGATTGGTGGTATCGCAAGTTATGGCAGCTGCGTTGTGAATGGCGTGAAGAGCAGCTGCGTGCTGTCTGCCTGGTCAACAAAAAAGCGTCCCCCTACGTCAGCTTTGAAGCGGTGATCCATAAGCGTGAGCAGCGCAGGAAGTCTCTGGAGTTCTTCCGTTCGCATGAGCTGGTCAGCAATGAAGGCGATACGCTGGATATGGAAGACGTGGTGAATGCCAGTAACAGTAATCCTGCTCACCGCCGCAATGAGATGATGGCCTGCGTTAAGGGGCTGGAGCTTATCGCGGAAATGCGCGGCGACTGCGCCGTGTTTTATACCATCACCTGCCCGTCACGTTTCCACGCAACGCTTAACAACGGCAGGCCCAATCCAAAGTGGACCACGGCCACCGTTCGCCAGAGCAGTGATTATCTGGTTGATACCTTTGCTGCCTTCCGCAAAGCCATGCATAAAGCCGGGATGCGCTGGTACGGCGTGCGGGTTGCTGAGCCGCATCATGATGGAACAGTACACTGGCACCTGCTGTGCTTCATGCGTAAAAAGGAGCGCCGTTCAGTTACCGCACTGCTGCGGAAATTTGCCATCCGCGAAGACCGCGAAGAGCTTGGCAACAATACCGGGCCACGCTTTAAAGCTGAGCTGATCAACCCGCGCAAAGGTTCGCCAACCAGTTATATAGCCAAATACGTGAGCAAGAATATCGACGGACGTGGCCTGTCTGATGAAATCAGCGCAGAAACAGGTAAATCACTGCGTGACAGTGCAGAGAACGTAGGCGCTTGGGCGTCACTTCATCGTGTTCAGCAGTTCCGCTTCTTTGGCATTCCGGGCCGTCAGGCTTACCGGGAACTGCGCCTGCTTGCCGGTCAGGCGCTGAGAAATCAGAGCGATAAAAAGGCCGGTGCGCCGGTACTTGAAAACGCGCAGCTGGACGCCGTGCTGGCCGCTGCAGATGTAGGCTGCTTCGCCACCTACATCATGAAACAGGGTGGCGTGCTTGTTCCACGTAAACATCACATCGTCAGGACTGCTTACGAGCTTAACGACGAGCCAACCCCTTACGGTGATCACGGCACCCGCATTTATGGCATCTGGTCCCCGTTAGTGGCTGGCCGCATCTGCACGCACGCAACGAAGTGGAAAATGGTTCGTAAGGCCGTTGACGTTCAGGAGGCGACAGCCGACCAGGGCGCTTGCGCCCCTTGGACTCGTGGCAATAACTGTCCCCCTGATGAAAAAATGAACATTTCAGGGGGCATTCAGGTATCAGTTGAACCTGTTGAGCCTGGCGAAGCGCCTCTTTATGGCCCGGCAGACTTCGACAACATGACCAGAAAACAGCGCCGGGATCTGCTGGCGCGTCTCCGGGTGGTGAAGCCGCGCCAGAAGCAGAGTTATAAGCAGGAAATTGACGATGATCAGCGTGCGCTACTGGTTGCAGAGCTACGGGTAAGAGGTTTTACCGGGGATGAAAGAGAAACTAACCTGCTTCTGTCAGGGGGGAGTCTGGATTCTGGTGCAGGTATGCGCATTTTCTACCGGAATGCGCGGCTGCAGGAAGATGATAAGTGGCGTCAATGGGTCTGAATTGACTAAGCCTGCATACAAGGAGCAGCCATTAACATGCAAGTAAGGCTTTATCTAATCAAAATAACAGGTTGGATTTACCGAGATTGCATTTTTCATTTTTAGGATTAGGTCCGATTGAATGAAAAAACATTTCACATTTCTTAACGCATCTACTACTGTATGGTTATACAGTCTTTAGAGTAAAGGGAGGGGTAAATGCACACTCAAGATTTGGCACCAATAAACCGTAAGATGGCCTGCGTTCAGTTCATTGCAGAGGTATCGCTTATAGCGAATTGCAAGCCGTCCGACATGAAGTTAGCAATGAGCATCATTGCAGAGCTGGCGCAGTCAGGCTGTGAGAATGTCCCTGAAGATGAAATTTTTTACGCTGCTGAATAACAGAGGGATCGTAATGCGTATTGAAATCATGATTAATAAACAACAAAAAATCAGTCAGGATATTCTTTCGGCCCTTGAATCCGAACTCTATCGTAATTTTCTGCCAGTTTATCCTGATACTACTATCCGCATTCGGGAAGGGAGCGCCAACGGCGTCACATTGAGCGGCGTCAGGCAGGACGATGATAAAAAGAATGTTATGGATATTCTGCAGGCAGTATGGGAAGACGATAGCTGGCAGTACCAACACTGATAACGTTGCTGGCGTCAAAATTCATTTTTGCCGCTGGCAAGGTTGAACAACGAGCTTTGCGAGGCGTTAGGCGATGGCCGGTAGCGATTCAAATTATCAGGTAGTTTACCGGGGCGAAAGCCTGACTGATTATGCGCCTGGCGGATTGGTCTTCTTTCAGCGGCCAAAAGAGAACGGCGGCGGGTTCTGGTTGGGCCGGACTTATGATGGTGTTTTCTGGCTTGAAATCCCCGCCCCTGTTTCTCTTTCACAGGGACTTTTATACCTGCAGGCGGTGAAAAATTCTGCCCCGGCTGATGTGAAATACATATCCCTGGATAATAACCTTTCACTGTTCTGACTCCATGCGCATGAGTGCATGTCTATGCTGCATGAATCCGCATGATCCCAAAAGGATCGTTAGCCCTCCGGCCCGCCAGTACTGGCGGGCTTTTGCTTATGTCATGCAGGTGCATGAAAACCACTGCATAAAGCGGGCAGGCGTGGCGGGGCTACGAGCGCGCGCTGAGGGGTGCAGGCGGTCAGAATGCGGCGCAATTTCCGGGCCGCTGTGAGTCTCGATTGGACTGTATTAGTGGTTATGGCAGGCTCATTCAAAACAGTCCATATGCGTTTTCTGGCTAGCCTGGCGAGGTATGCTTTTCAAAACACTACAGCCATTTGACGTTCATTGAAGCGCAGTTTGGTAGTATGTTTATCAGTTCATGAGTACTTAAATGATGCCTTATGAGACGTTCGCATCAAAGCAAAGTCAGAGAAACAAAAAATGCGGCGCGTAACAAAAATAGGTCTGCCCTATTGTTTTTCCATAGTGCTTGATTGTAGATTTTGTCTTCGAATGTGATTGCAGTGATAGTTGGTCAAGTTTGTGAAACGTCTGCTAGGATCACTCTAAAGATTTCTAGAGTTCAGCCGAAAATGACATTAGAGTATCTAAACTTTAATGTTGCGATTAGGGAACGTGAATTGAACTTAGAGCAGATAGCTAGCGTAAGCATCAACAACCTTCAGATGTTACTGGAGGCTCTTGAGATGCCTTTGGCTGTAGGGCCAATCAAGGATGAAGACTTTCTACTCCTTACCACTCGCTTTGCTGAACTTGAATGGGACTATGGTTTTTCAAAGTTCGGTAACCGCGATGACAAGTTTGAGTTTTGTCTGAAACTGCTCGAAGGTCAGCAAAAACACATTCCTTGTGGCGCTGCTTTGTGTACCTTTGATGAACAAACTGGCGTACTCGACATTCACTTCGTTGAATGTTTTGTCAGAGATGATCCAGGTCACCCTTTGACAGGCAATATGTTTTTAGTGACCTTGTTTGCTGTTTACTTCTTTGGTTTTGCAGCAAGATGCACTGAGATCCGTATCCCGGAACCACTCAATCAAGATGTTGTCGACTATTACAAAGAGTATGGGTTCGATGGTGATTTAGAGTTGCTTTCGGCACCATTTGCTACAATTGTTAGTACGGTTAAAAGTTACATTTAAAGCTAACAAGTAGTAGATAAATTTTTGCGCAGTGCTAGAATACTGCGCCTGACATCCAACCACACACCGGATGACAACGAGGTTAAACCTCTAAGAGGAAATCATGACTATGACGCATAGTGACAAGAAAACTCAGAAACAGTACGCAGTAACTGAGGTTTTCACCCGTATGGGCGTCGCAATGGAAGATCTACTTCAAGCGGCCCCCAAAATGTTGAAGCATGGGAAGTTTGAAGGAAACGAACTCCATGGAAGATCTAAGCAACGCCGTAAAGCGGCTTAGTTCCATAACTGCGTTTTGCATGAAGCCCGGCTAAGCCGGGCTTTTTTGTGTCTGCTATTCGGCATCCAGCGCATACGGTGCAAAACGAATCACCTCCTCACCTAGCCATCCGTTCAGTTCTTCAAAACGCTTTTGCAAAGGCATGAGTTCATTACGCACAAACACTTTACTGGCCTTCTCAATGTCCCCAAACCCACCGGTGTTGTTCGGGATGATCCCCATCAGCTGCGGCGGTACGCGATGCACGGCCAGCATGTCGTCACGGCTCACGTTCTTGATATTCAGAAACTCATCCTTTGCCGCTACCTCTGACAGCGGGATGATCTGAATGCCGTCCTTTTTCCCGTTAGGGCTGTACATAAACAGGTTGCGGAAGTTGCCAGGGCCCTTCGCACTTTTCATGGCGCCGCGGATATTGTCCACGTCCTGCTGGCTCTGCGCCGGGTCGGTCATATACATGATGAAACCCGCGTGGCTGCCGTTGAGGTAATACTTACGGCGGAACAGCGTGGCCGACTCATTCAGCAACGCAGACGGGATAGCTGACAGGTAGCCAGGCAGGCCGTAAATCTCCTGATTGATGTCCGGCTCCATCAGGTGAAACACGCTGCCCTTCGCAAACTCATACGGCTCAGTATTAATGCCGTAGTGCGCGTACCAGTACGTGTCCAGGTCAAGGCCGCGCCGGGTGAACTTCGCCAGCGACGGCTCAAGCTTCAGCACGTTACCGAGGCGGCTGGTCCGCTTCTCTAAGTAGGCATTGCCGAAAATCAGGTAATCCAGCGCAAAGCGGCTGAACGCCTGCTGACTCAGCAGGCGGTGCGGGATAAAGGTACTCGCCAGAATATTGCACTTTACGCTGATGGGTGAACTGTGATGCACGGCGGCGCGGAACGTGCGCGCCAGCCCGTCAACGCTTACGGGCGGTTCATACCAGCGATCATTGATTACGCACTCCACGTAGTCCAGCAGTTCGCGGCGGTCCAGCACCGGGATCGGGTCGCCAAAGGTAAACGCCTCAGACGCTGCCCCGCTGGTCATGCTATCCGGCTGCGGCACGGGCTGCGTGCGGGTGCGGTTCCTGCGTTTGCTCATTAATAAATCTCCACAATGTTCTGCGTGTGTGCCGCCTGTCCCTGCAGCGGCTCGTTTGCCAGCGCGTGCATGGTCGCCCAGGCTAAATCGCCGTGGCTGACTTCTTCGCTGCGGCTGGTTTCATAGGTCGGACGGTTGCCGCTGGCCGTGGTGGCCTTGCGGATAGACATGAAGGACTGCGCGATGTCGAGGTGGCTGGCGTCAAACTCCAGCCGCCCGCTGGCGATGGTGTCGTAAGCCTTCAGCACCAGGGCGTTCTTCACGTTCGGGTTATAAACAAACTCTTTCACCTGCGGGAAGAAGGCTTTGACGTTCTCGTACACGCCCAGCCCGACGCCGGTGGAGTCGATGCCGATATAGGTGACGTTATACTGCTGCGTCAGCGTCCTGATGGCGTCAGCCTGCGCCCGGAAGTCCATCCCGCGCCACTGGTGGCGCTCAAGGATGCGGAACTTACCGCCCGGCACAGCAGGCGGTGCCATGACCACACATCCGGCACTGTCGCCGTTCTGCGTTCCTTTCGCCGGGTCATAGCCGATCCATACCTCTTTCCAGCCGAACGGCCGCAGCGCCAGCGCTTCAAAATCGGTCCAGACTTCCCAGCTGTCCACCATGCACTTCTGCAGCATGGCCAGCTGGAACACCGACGCCAGATCGTCCATGAACACGCACATCAGCAGGTTCTGGTAGTCTTCCGGACTGTAGCGCGTGCGCAGCTGCTCCAGGTCAAACAGGTCACAGCCGCCGCGCACCGCATCTTCAACCGTGACAATCTGGCGAAACTGGCCGTCTTCACAGAGGCGACCGGCGGCCAGTGACTGATGGCTGAGATCGATATCTACACGGTCAGCTTTGGCCCGGCCCTTATTGAACTGCGAACCGGACCAGAACGGATAGGCGCTGTGCGTGAGGCTGGACGGGGTGGAAAAGTAGGTTTCGCGCCATTTCTTGTGCAGCGCCATGCCGGACGCCACTTTCTGCAGTTCCTGAAACTTCGGGATCCAGAAATATTCATCCAGGTACAGATTGCCGTGATAGCTCTGCGCGGTGCGGGCGTTGGTGCCTAAGAAATACAGGCACGCGCCATTACTCAGCGTCATCGGGTCGCCCTTCAGGTCTACGTCCACCTCGCGGGCAAATTCAATGATGTACTGCTTGAACACGTGCGCCTGCGCCTTACTGGCTGACAGGAATATCTGATTGCGCCCGGTGGTCAGCGCATCGATCAGCGCCTCACGGGCAAAAAAGAAGGTCGCACCAATCTGGCGCGACTTCAGCAGATTGCGTACCGAATATTTATTACCGGCTTCCCACCACTGGTGCTGATAGCCGAACATCGAGCCGTGGAAAACCTCCTGCAGCTTCTCAATCTGTTCGTCGCTGAACAGGTTCTTTTCCGGGGGCTTACGCGGACCTTTGTTCCGGTTCTCCACGTTCGGGTTCAGGTCCGCTTCATTGCCGCCGTTGCTGAATTTACCGATTCGGGCGTGGCGCTCGGACTGGCGCGCCAGCAGGTCGATTTCCTTAAAGTCCTTCCCTTCCTTCTGCTCCTTCATGATGAGCTGGCAGTAGCGTGCGGCGGTGGTCAGCTGCATCTGATCCAGCGGGCCATAGTCGCCCCACTTATCGCGCTTTTTCCAGCTGTGAACGGTTGCGGGTTTCTCTCCCAGCATTTCAGCAATGCGGGCGATGCGGTATCCCTGAAAGTACAGCAGTAAAGCCTGCCTGCGGGGATCGAGGTCGTCGGGGGCGGGTGTCATGTTCATGCAGCCAAAATACGGCCCCGCCGCTTCCTTTTCCGCCATCCCTCATTGTGTGGTTTCCCGCACAACGTCCGCGCGTTGTTTCGATACCCCTGCCGCCGCAACCATAGAGCCTCACAGAGTTTTACTGACCGGAGCCTGGACAATGGCAAAGAAAGCAAAGCGTTTTCGTATCGGGGTGGAAGGTGCCACCACGGACGGGCGCACCATCGAGCGCAGCTGGCTTGAGCAGATGGCGGCAAATTACAGCCCTGAGCTGTACACCGCCGTGATCAACATGGAGCACATCAAGGGCTATACGCCTGACAGCCCGTTTCGCCGCTTTGGCGTAGTGGAAGCGCTGGACGCCGAAGAAATCAGCGACGGCCCGCTGAAAGGCAAGCTGGGGCTGTATGCCCTGATCAACCCGACTGACGAGCTGGTCACGCTGACCGGCACTATGCAGAAAATCTTTACCTCTATGGAAATCCGCCCGGAGTTCGCGGACACCGGCGCGGCCTATCTGATTGGCCTGGCCGTGACCGATGATCCGGCCAGCCTCGGCACCGAAATGCTGCAGTTCAGCGCCAGCGCCGGGGCGAACCCGCTGGCAAATCGCAAGCAGCATCCTGACAACGTTTTCTCCGCCGCTGAAGAAACCCTGATCGAGTTTGAGGACGTGGCCGACGAAAAGCCCGCCCTGTTTACCCGCATCAAGGCGATGTTCAGCAAGCAGCAGCAGGCCGACGCGGACCGCTTCAGTGATGTGCATCAGGCCGTTGAGCTGATTGCCACGGAGCAGCAGGACCTGAGCGCGCGCATTGAAACGGCACTGAGCGAACAGGCCGACAGCCTGAAATCACATTTCAGCAGTGCGCTGGGTGAGGAAGTGCTGAAGCGCGAACAGCTGCAGGCGGACTTTACCGAACTGCAGCAGCAGCTGAGCCGGGAAGATGGCCGCCAGCAGGTCCGCCCGCGCACGCAGGGTAACGGCAGCGGCGGCGAAGTGCGCACCGACTGCTGATACAGCGGCGGCAAACCTTTTTAACGAACAGAGAAAGCGAAGCGATGAAAAATACTACCCGTTTTAAGCTGAATGCTTACATGTCGGTGCTGGCAGAAATTAACAAGATTGACCTGTCCGCGCTGAACAGCAAATTCACCATTGAGCCGTCCGTGTCGCAGACGCTGGAAAGCAAAATTCAGGAGTCGTCCGCGTTCCTGCAGGCCATCAACATCATGCCGGTCAGTGAGCAGAGCGGCGAACGGCTGGGGCTGGGGATCGGCACCACCATTGCGGGCACCACCGATACCACCCAGAAAGAGCGCGAGCCTACCGATCCGACCTACATCGACGGCGACGGCTATAAATGCACACAGACCAACTTTGACACGGCGCTGCCTTATTCAAAGCTGGACATGTGGGCGAAGTTCAGCGATTTCCAGGTGCGCATCCGTGATGCCATCGTGAAGCGTCAGGCGCTGGACCGCATCATGATCGGCTTCAACGGCCTGAAGCGTGAGAAAACCTCTAACCGCGTACAGAACCCGCTGCTGCAGGACGTGAATATCGGCTGGCTGGAGAAAATCCGCCAGGAAAAACCGTCGCAGGTGCTGGGTCAGCACATCGGTGACGATGGCAAGGTGGTGTCGGACAAAATCACCGTGGGTAAAAACGGCCTGTTCCGTAACCTGGATGCCGTGGTGATGGGCGCGGTGTCGGAAAAAATCGGCGTGCAGTATCAGGACGACACCGAACTGGTGGTTATCTGCGGACGCCAGCTGCTGGCTGATAAGTATTTCCCGCTGGTCAATCAGAGCCAGCCCAACACCGAAGCGCTGGCCGCTGATCTGATCATCAGTCAGAAGCGCATCGGCGGCCTGCAGGCAGTCCGTGCGCCGTACTTCCCGGCGAATGCGCTGCTGATCACCCGTCTGGATAACCTGTCCATCTACTGGCAGGAAGAGACGCGCCGCCGCTCCATCATCGACAACCCGAAACGTGACCGCATCGAAAACCTTGAGTCGGTCAACGAGGCTTACGTGGTCGAGGACTACGACTGTACCTGCCTGGTGGAAAACATCGAGCTGCTGGAGCAGGAGCCGGAAAAAGAGCAGGAGCCGGAAAAAACGTCAGGTGAAATGAGCGAAGCGGAAATCGCACGCATCGCCACCGTGGCGGCCAGCGTGGTCAAGTCCATGAATGATGCAGGCAGTTCAGCCGCCAGCGCGGACACCACGCAGACCGGTGGCGACAGCAAAGGCGGAGCGTAACCCGTGACTAACCCTTTCCGCGCGCATACGCGCTTTATTCAGGCACAGGAGGCCGCCCGGTCGGGCGGCAGTGGCCGCAGCACAAAGGGCTATGACCTGATGCTGCTGCAGCTGAACGAAGACCGCCGCCGCCTCAAGGGCATTCAGTCCAACGTCCGAAAAGCTGAAATCAAGGTGGAGGTGCTGCCGAAGTACGCCGCCTGGGCTGAGGGCGTGCTGAGCGCGGACGGCACACAACAGGACGACGTGCTGATGTACGTGATGCTCTGGCGCGTTGACGCCGGTGACTATGCCGGTGCGCTGGCGATTGGCCGCCATGCACTGAAGCACGCCTGGGCGATGCCGCTGGGACAACGCACCACGGCGACTGTGCTGGCCGAAGAAATTGCCGACGCGGCAAAGGCCGCCATTCTGGCAAAGACGCCTTTTGATCCGGCCCTGCTGCTGGAGGCGCTGGAAGTTGTGGACGCGCACGACATGCCCGATCAGTCACGCGCCCGTCTGCATAAGTCCATCGGATGGGTGCTGACGGAAAGCAGCCCGGCATCCGCGCTGAACCATCTGAAGCGCGCCCTGCAGCTGGACGACAAATGCGGCGTTAAAAAAGACATTGAGCAGCTGGAGCGGAAAATCCGTAACGCCAGCTGATAACCGGACGTGCCCACGCGCGGGGCGGCACGGGGTGGCGACAGGCAGCGCCGCATCAAAACCCCGTCCACCGCCCACCTATTCAGGAGTAACAGAGCAATGGAATTTATCGCGCCACAGAAGGCGACGGGAACGCCGGACATCATCCCCAACAATTCATTCTGGCCGGATGTTGATCTGGCGAAGTTCCGCAGCGTCATGCGCGTTGACGGCACCGTGACGCCGGAGCGTCTGCGTCAGGTGGTACTGACCGCGATGGCCGAGGTTAACGCGGAGCTTTACCCGTGGCGTGAGCGGCAGGAGCTGGCCGGTCATAACGGCCTGGCAGACGTTCCGGCGGAGCGTCTGGCCGGTGTGAGCGTGCGGCTGCATCACTATGAAAATGCGGTGTGGTGCTGGACGCGCGCGGTGCTGAACGAGCGCTATCAGGATTTTGACGCCACCGCCTCCGCCGTGAAGCGCGGCGAAGAACTGGCTGATGCCAGCGGCGACCTCTGGCGCGATGCGCGCTGGGCCGTCAGCCGCGTGCAGGACATGCCGCACTGCACCGTGGAGCTTATCTGATGAAGGTGCGTGCGCAGCAATATGACACGGTGGACGCACTCTGCTGGCGTCACTACGGGCGCACGCAGGGCATGACGGAACAGGTGCTGCAGGCAAATCCGGGGCTGGCGGAGCACGGTCCCCTCTTACCTCACGGGCTGGAAGTGGAGCTGCCGGACGTGACAGCGACGGCCACCGTGCAGGCCGTCCAGCTTTGGGACTGAATCATGTGGGAAAAAATCACCACCTTTTTAACCTGGTGCATTGCGGTAGTGATGGCGTGGCTGGGCGGCATGGACCTGAAAGACATGTCCACCGTGGCCGGTGTGCTTATCGGCCTGCTGATGGCGCTTATCAGCTGGTACTACAAACACAAAACCTACCAGCTGCTGGCAAGCGGGCGCATTACGCGGAGTGAATATGAATCTGCAGACCGTTAAACGCTGCGCCGTGGGCGTGGTGCTGGCGCTGGCCGCATCAATGCCCGGCTTTCAGCAGCTGCACACCTCCGTGGAGGGGCTGCGGCTGATTGCCGACTATGAGGGCTGCCGCCTGCAGCCGTACCAGTGCAGCGCGGGAAATTGGACCGACGGCATTGGTAACACGTCCGGCGTTGTGCCGGGTAAGTCCATAACGGAACGGCAGGCGGCGGGGAATTTCATTACCAACGTGTTGCGCACTGAGGCGGCACTGGCGCGCTGCGTGGCGGTTTCCATGCCGCAGCAGGTTTATGACGCGCTGGTGTCGCTGGCGTTTAACGTTGGCACCGGCAACGTGTGCGGCTCCACGATGGTGTCGCTGCTGAAAAAGGGTAAATGGCGCGAGGCGTGTTATCAGCTGCCGCGCTGGGTGTACGTGAAAGGCGTATTTAATCAGGGGCTGGATAACCGGCGCGGGCGTGAGCTGGCATGGTGCCTTAAAGGAGTCTGAGCAGATGAAAGAGAAATTAGCGGGTCGGTTGGTAATGGTTATTTATCTGATGGTAGTGCTGGCCGGATTGCTTCATCCGCAGGGCGCTGCCGTGAATGTAGTTGTAGCAGTGACGTGGCTCTTAAATATCATCACCGGGTTACTGTCTGCCAGCAGTGTTCTGGTGCTTTACGCAGAAGTCAAAACACGGGAGGAGTTTAAGGAAGCACTGCGTAAGTTCTTTGTCCCGGACAGATCTTCTCTGATTGGGCGGATTTATGGCTGGGTGCTCAAGCTGCTGATTGTGCTGACGCTGGCGTTTTCCGGCTGGGTTATCACCCTGGTCTTTTACCTGCTGATGATGGTGATTTTCTCCATTATGCGGCGTCAGCTGGCAGAGCCTGAACGGGCCGCAGCATGACGCGCGCAATGGCCGCCATCGTGCTGATCCTGCTGCTTGTCACCGGCGTGCAGTCTTACCGGCTGAGCAGCGCCCACGGCAGGATTGATGCGCAGCAGACCACCATTGCGGGTCAGGGCAAAAAGCTGAGCCAGAAAAATAGCCAGCTGATTGCACTGAATATCCTGACGCAGACCAGCAGCCAGGCGCAGACGCAGCTTTACGCCGCCGCCGAACGCAACGGCCAGCTGCTGCGCGACCGGCAGCGAAAGATTGAGGAACTGAAACGTGAAAATGAAGACCTTCGCCGCTGGGCTGATGCCGCTCTGCCTGATCCTGTTGTCCGGCTGCGCCAGCGACCGGCCCTCTCAGGAGGTGGATCTTACCGTGAGTGGCTGTCCGAAAATCACCCGCTGCCAGCTGGACCCGGCCTCGCCGCGCACTAACGGCGACCTTCTGGCCCTGCTGGACGAAACGGAGGCCGCCTGGGCGGCATGTGCCGGTAAGGTCGATACCATCATCAGCTGTCAGGAAAAAAACGATGAACAAGCCGCAGTCCTTACGCAGCGCCCTGAATAAGTCGGTCCCTTACGTGGCCGATAACCCGGACCGCCTGCACCTGTTCGTGGACAGCGGCCAGCTGGTCGCCACGTCCGCCGCGTCCCTGTCGTGGGAGTATCGCTACACCCTGAACGTGGTGATCACCGACTTCACCGGCGATCAGAACCTGCTGATGGCCCCGGTGCTTTTATGGCTGCAGGAAAATCAGCCCGACGCACTGCAGAACAGCGAGGCGCGCGAAAGGCTGTTTTCGTTTGAGGTGGACATTCTGGCAAATGACCGCTGTGACATCAGCATGGATCTGAAGCTGTCAGAGCGTGTGATTATGACTGAAGAGGATGGCAAAGCCCGGATTGAGGCAGTGCCGGAGCCGGACGTACCGGAGGAATCCTGGACGGTGAAACGTGGCTGAACTTCATGAAGTGGATGCCTGGCTGGCGGCGCTGCTGTCGCAGCTGGAGCCTGCCGCCCGGAAAAAGATGCTGCGCGAGGTGGCGCGCGACGTGCGCCGCATTCAGCAGGCAAACATCACCGCGCAGCGCTCGCCTGACGGCACCGCATGGGAGCCGCGCCGTGTCAGTGCCCGCAGCAAAAAGGGCCGCATCCGTCGCGGCATGTTTGCGAAGCTGAAAACAGCGAAGTATCTGAAGGCGCAGGCGAATGCAGATGCCGCTGAGGTTGCCTTTGTGCCGGGGGTTCAGAAGCTGGCCCGCGTCCATCACTACGGCCTGCGGGACCGGGTAAGCCGTCGCGGCCCGATTGTGAAATACCCAGAAAGGAAATTGTTAGGAGTCAGTATTGAGATTGAAATACTAATAAATGAATCACTTAGCAAGTGGTTGATTAAGGATTAAAAAATTTGCCTAATACTTTATCAACCACCATGATAAAAAATTATTAAGAATTATTTACAAGCTTTGTTAGACCTTCAACACCTGAAAATAACCCAGAGGCATGAACTTTTTGTTCTTCAATTAGGTATTTTTTACAAATAGCCTTTACACTCGACGTAAAAAGACCTGACGCATAGGGGGATATATAAACGCCTTCAATCAATGAATTTAAATCAACTTTAATTCTCAAGGGCTTACGGCCCTCAAGAACCTCACCTTCAGCCACATTTGGTGAGATGAAAACTCTAACTTCATTCTCATGGCTAAATGACAATCTTTTCAATAATGGAGAAATAGTCCCGTCTACTACACAATCATCTTTGGTCAGGCTACTATCAAAGTAATCAATATACTTCACCTTTCCGATTGATATTTCATGTTCATCATCATTATCTTTAAAAGCAGACACCAGTGATTCCAAAGATGTTTTTATCGCAATGCCTTTATGGTTTTCGTTATAAAGTTTCCACATGGCTTCCGATTCATGGTCATTACTGTGCCAGCAATTTACAGTAATTGAATGAATTACATCAATATAACTCTGATTGAAATCATCGGTTAGCGTAGTGATTTGCTGCCTGGCCGCATTTAATGCCGATAACTGTGATGGCGTTGCTTTATCGTTAAGCCCTTTAATATAAGACTCTGCCTTGTCCACTTCTTTTTTTAAAACTTCGATTCTTTCAACGAATACATCCCCAATAGGTTTAGAAGTTACTTGCGGAAGTAAACCCTCGAAAGGATCGGATTGACTATAAGAGGAAAGGGATGAAAAAAACAACTCTGAAGTATCAAGTAAGTCAATAAACTTATCAAGAGACATATATCGCCATAAAGTCTCAACACCTTTTGTACTATCTCCAAGATTGACCTTACTCATAGTCTAAACATTCCTTTTTATGTTTTGTGTGAGAAACCATACAAGCACACTTTTTACTGAATTTGAATTAGCTGTGTCACGATTCATCATTATGAATACACAACTCACCGAAATTATGCGCCTTATCACCAACCTGATCCGCACCGGCATTGTGTCCGAAGTGGACCCGGTGAACTGGCTGTGCCGGGTGAAAATGGGCGACCTCGAAACCAACTGGATCAACTGGCTCACCCTGCGCGCCGGTAACACACGCACATGGTGGAAGCCCACCGTGGGGGAACAGGTCGTGCTGCTGAGCCTGGGCGGCAACCTCGAAACTGCCTTTGCGCTGCCTGCCATTTATTCCGAGGCCTTCCCGCCGCCCGACTATTCGGAGGACGGCACCACTACCGTGTTTAAGGACGGCGGCTGGTTTCAGTACGAGCCGGAAAACGGCCAGCTGCTGATAAAGAATATTAAAAGCGTGCGTATTGAGGCGGAGGACGGCATTCAGCTGATAACCGACGCGCTGGGGATAGAGGCCAGCCAGATACGGATTAACGGTGACACCACGATGAACGGTGATGTGACCCACGGCGGCGGTTCAATGAGTTCTAACGGCGTGATTGCTGATAAGCACTTACACAACAAAGTGAAGACCGGCACCGACACGTCAGGAGGCCCGCAGTGATGTATCTCGGCATGAACCGCGACACCGGCGAAGTCATTACTGACATCGAACACATCCGCCAGAGTGTGCGCGACATTCTGATCACCCCCGAAGGGAGCCGCATTGCCCGGCGTGGTTACGGTTCGATGTTGTCCGCGATGATTGACTGGCCGCAGAACGACACCACCGAACTGCAGATAATGGCCGCCACCTATACCGCACTGAGCCGCTGGGAGCCACGCATCCGGCTGGCCTCGGTAAACATCACGCGCAATGCGGACGGCTCTATGCAGGTTGATCTGAGCGGCCAGCGCGCCGACGGCTCACCGCTTTCTCTGACGGTTTCAACGGGGGTGAACAGTGGCGGTAATTGACCTTTCTCAGCTGCCTGCACCGCAGATTATTGAGGTGCCGGACTTTGAATCGCTGCTGGCAGAGCGTAAAGAGGCGCTGATTGCGCTTTATCCGGCGGATGAACAGGCCGCCATGCGCCGCGTGCTGGCGCTGGAGTCCGATCCGATTGTTAAAAGCCTGCAGGAGAACGTCTACCGGGAAATTCTGCTGCGCCAGCGCATTAACGAGGCGGCGCAGGCGGTGATGGTGGCCTACGCCATCGGCAGCGATCTGGACCAGATGGCCGCCCGCAACAACGTACAGCGCCTGACTGTTACCCCTGCGAACCCCGACGCGGTGCCGCCGGTGGATGCGGTAATGGAATCGGACGATGATCTGCGCGTGCGCGTGCCGGAAGCGTTTGAGGGGCTGAGCGTGGCCGGGCCGACGGGCGCGTATGAGTTCCACGCAAAAAGCGCCGATGGCCGGGTGCAGGACGTGTCTGCAACCAGCCCGTCACCGGCGACGGTATTGGTCACCGTCCTGAGCCGTGAGGGCGACGGCACGGCAGCAGCGGATTTGCTGACCACAGTGAATACCGCGCTGAGCGCAGACAGCGTGCGCCCGGTAGCCGACCGGGTGACGGTTCAGGGGGCGACCATCCGCAGCTACAGCGTGAAGGCCCGGCTTCACCTGTTCGACGGGGTGGCCGCCGGTCCCTGCCTTGAGGCGGCAAACGCGAAGCTGGCCGCTTACCTGACCGAGCAGAAAAAGCTGGGCCGCAGCGTGCGGCGTGAGTCATACGGGGCGGTGATGCGCGTGGCCGGAGTGGACTGGGTGGAAATCACCGAACCGGCGGAGGACATCATCATGGACCGAACGCAGGCGGGCTACTGCACCGGCACGGATGTGTCCGTAGCGGGCGATCAGGGGGTCACATGAGCAACAGCAGCCTGATGCCGCCCGGTTCGTCTGCGCTTGAGCGCCGCCTGGCAGAAGCCTGCAGCGGAATTTCCGGGCTGAACGTGCCGCTGCGCGACTTATGGAACCCGGCCACCTGCCCGGTGAGCTTTCTGCCCTATCTGGCCTGGGCGTTTTCAGTAGACCGCTGGGACGAAAGCTGGGCGGAGAGCGTCAAGCGGCAGGTGGTGAGCGATGCGTTTTACATCCATCAGCACAAAGGCACCATCAGCGCCATCCGTCGCGTGGTTGAGCCGTTCGGCTTTCTGATCCGGGTTATTGAGTGGTGGAAAACCAGTGAGACGCCGGGCACGTTCCGGCTGGACATCGGCGTGCAGGACCAGGGCATAACTGAAGAAACCTATCAGGAACTTGAGCGGCTGATCAGCGATGCGAAGCCCTGCAGCCGTCATCTGCTGGGGATGTCAATTAACCTGCAGGTCAGCGGAGAAACACGCATGGCGGCGGCCAGTTATGACGGTGATGACCTGACCGTTTATCCGTATACCCCGGAACTTATTTCCGTCAGCGGTGCAGTTTATGGCGGCGCGGCGGTTCACGTTATTGATCTGATGGAAGTGGGACCATGACACAAAAATACTATGCAATCGTAACCAACCTGGGCGCGGCAAAAATTGCCAACGCTGCCGCACTCGGCACAAAACTGAATATCACACAGATGGCCGTGGGTGACGGCGGGGGAACGCTGCCTACACCGAACGCCAGCCAGACAAAGCTGGTTAACGAGGTGCGCCGCGCAGCCATCAACACGCTGAGCATTGACCCGGCCAACGCCAGCCAGATGATTGCCGAACAGGTGATCCCCGAAACGTCGGGAGGATTCTGGATCAGAGAAATGGGACTCTTTGATGCCGACGGCACGCTGATCGCGGTATGCAACACGCCGGAAACCTACAAACCTGCACTGCAGGAAGGCAGTGGCCGCACGCAGACCGTGCGCATGATCCTGATTATCAACAGCACCGACGCCATCACCCTTAAGATTGACCCGTCCGTGGTGCTGGCAACGCGTAAATATGTTGATGATGCTGTGATCGAGGTAAAAGCCTACGCTGACAGCGTAATGAAAAGTCATACCGATGCTAAAAATCCACACAGCCAGTACCTGCAGATCGCAAGTGCCCTGGCAGAAATCAAAGACGCCGGGCTGGTTGCTGACGCTCTCAAAAACCTCGGTTTAGGCGATGCAGCAAAAAAGACTGTCGGTAATGGCGCTGATCAGCTGCCTGATATGAGTTTCTTCGCCGCTGTAAAATCGGGCAATGGTTACACTCGGCTACCAAACGGTGTGATTCTGCAGTGGGGTTCTGGTGGCTTTAAGCAGAAAACAACCACAACCGTTGTTCTGCCGATTGAATTCCCAAATGCGGGTGTCGTCGTGATCGCCTGCAAGGGATCGGCTTTACCGTCGTCTGGTGAGTATGGTTTAGGGGCGGGATTTCGTAATAAATCCTCTTTTGATCTCACAAATACAGGCCCTGACTCAACTCTTCAGGGAATTACATGGCTGGCGCTGGGGTACTGAATGAAAAAATATTCACCATCTGCAAATGCTTTTTACGATACCAGCATCAATCTGGTTATCCCTGATGATGCCGTAAAAATCACCGATAAAAAATGGGCTGACTTACTCGCCGGACAGGCAGACGGAAAGCTGATTGCCTGCGGTGCTGACATGCTTCCGTGCCTGACTGATCGGCCGCTGCCAACAACAGAAGAACTTATCAGCCAGGCCGAAGACAAGCTCAGCAGGTTGAGATCTGAAGCCGATACGGCCATTCAACCCCTGCAGGATGCGAGCGATTTGGGGATAGCGACAGATGATGAGGCAAGCCAGCTTATCGCCTGGAAAAAATACCGCGTCATGCTGATGCGGATTAATACGAAAGACATGGAAAATATCATTTGGCCTGAACAGCCCGCATGAAAAAAGCCCGCATTGCGGGCTTCGCTTATTCCGGCATGACCGGCCATTCGATGTCTGGCGCTTTATTGGTATCAATCCGGCTGAGTGCCACCCGGTAACGCTTCCATTCTGACAGTCGGATAGTCTCCTCGTCTGTTGCAATGCTGATATCGACCGCATCCTGAAGCGGCGCGATTGTCCTGTTTGCTTCATCCATTTCAGCAGCCAGCCTGCTGCTGGCAATCAGCACTGCGTTTTCAGCTTCTGTAACCGGCGCCGCAAACACGCCGTCACTGTAGCGATAATTTACATCGGGCTGTTCGGGTAGCGCGCTAATATCTACCCATACCAATGACGGATGATAGAGTTTTTCAGGCTTCACATTCAGCGAGACAATTTCAGCAACGAGTTGATTTTCAATCCGGGCATAAGTTTTCATTAGCTGAACTCCTCAATGTAAATAACCCCGTCAGAGCCGTAACTGCCAATATAGGGATCCGAGCGGGTAGAGCCGCTACCGCCAGCGCCAAAGGTGTTTCTTTTGCCGGTTACTGCACCTTCCCCGCTTCGGAAGCCGCCGCCCCAATAACTCACACCGCCATCACCAGAGCCGCCGCGGTAAGGATTTGTGCTGGTCGATATAAGGCCCGGTGCATCACTGCCGTCACCGCCCTGAATATTTAAATCGCCACCGACAGCCTTTCCGCCCGCGCCGCCCGCATCACCTGATGAAGTATTCACGCCGTTGCCTGCCGTCAGCAGACCGTTGAATGTGCTGCTCGTTGCAGACAGGGTTTCATCACTGCCGCGACCTACCACGCCGGGGTATGCTTTAGTATCGTCCACGTCCAGCCACGCAATGACCGTCCCGCCAGCGCCACCGCCAGCGCCACGGCTCGTAAAGTTATTACCCCATCCGAGATATCCATAGCCTCTGCCGCCACCGCCGGTCAGGATAATCCTGATACGTTTAGTTCCCTTAGTGGGGTTGTAGTTGATTGCGCCCGGCGTGGTGAAAATCTGACAACCCATAAAACGCCCGGAAAACTTTTCGCTAATACCGAGGTTTCTGAGAAACAAACACCTGGCCCTGTGCCGGGCTGCGCTGGCACACTTGCGGCCATTTGCGGAGAATTCAGCGTGCTGATTGGCTACATCAGGGTGTCAACAAATGACCAGAACACGGACTTACAGCGGATTGCGCTGCAGAGCGCAGATTGTGAGCTGATTTTCGAGGACAGGATAAGCGGGAAAACCAGCGACAGGCCGGGGCTGAAAAAAGCGCTGCGCTGCCTGCAGTCCGGGGACACACTGGTTGTGTGGAAGCTGGATCGTCTCGGCAGAAGTATGCGCCACCTGGTGATGCTGACTGAAGAGCTGCGGGAACGGGGCGTGAATTTTCGCAGCCTGACTGACAGCATCGATACCAGCACGCCGATGGGCCGGTTCTTTTTTCACGTTATGGGTGCCCTGGCGGAAATGGAACGCGAGCTGATCGTAGAACGTACCCGCGCCGGGCTGGCCGCTGCGCGTGATAAAGGGCGCATCGGCGGCAGGCGGCGGAAGATGACGCCGGAAACGGTGGAGCGTGCCCGGCGGATGCTGGCGCAGGGCGCAACGCTGCTGCAGGTGTCACTGGTGCTGGACGTGTCAGTGAAGACGCTTTACCGCTATATCCCCGCCCCGGAACAGAAAACCCTGCGTGAAAACGGCGCGCCTGTTGTGTCAGGTACGGCACAACAGCCAGCGCGTGCCCCGTCATAGCGGACCATAGACCATAGCGGAACCCCTTCACAGGAGAACCGCCACATGGCACAGGATTATCACCACGGCGTGCGCGTTGAGGAAATCAACGAGGGCACCCGAACCATCACCACAGTAAGCACCGCGATTGTCGGGCTGGTCTGTACGGGCGACGACGCTGACGCGGCCACCTTCCCGCTAAACCGCCCGGTGCTGTTAACCGATGTACTCACCGCCAGCGGTAAGGCCGGGGAGTCCGGTACGCTGGCCCGCTCACTGGACGCCATCGCCGATCAGTCAAAACCCGTCACCGTCGTCGTGCGCGTGCCGCAGGGCGAAACTGAAGCGGAAACCACAGCTAACATCATCGGCGGCGTGACCGACGGCCAGCGCACCGGCATGAAGGCGCTGCTGGCCGCGCAGTCCGTCTGCGGCGTAAAGCCCCGCATTCTGGGCGTACCGGGGCACGACACAAAAGCCGTTGCCACCGAGCTGCTGAGCGTGGCGCAGAGCCTGCGCGGCTTTGCCTACCTGTCCGCGTATGGCTGCAAAAGCGTTGAAGAGGCGATTGCCTACCGCAGCAACTTCAGCCAGCGCGAAGGGATGCTGATCTGGCCTGACTTCATCAGTTTTGACACCGTGCTGAAGGCTGACGCAACGGCCTACGCTACCGCCCGCGCGCTGGGCCTGCGTGCCAAAATCGACGAACAGACCGGCTGGCATAAATCCCTGTCAAACGTCGGTGTAAACGGCGTCACCGGCATTTCAAAAGACGTCTTCTGGGACCTGCAGGATCCGGCCACTGATGCGGGCCTGCTGAACCAGAACGACGTGACCACGCTGATCCGCAAAGACGGCTTCCGCTTCTGGGGTTCCCGCTGCCTCAGTGATGACGCGCTCTTTCAGTTTGAGTGTTACACCCGCACGGCGCAGGTGCTCATGGACACGATGGCTGAAGCGCAGATGTGGTCCGTTGACGGCGCGCTGAACCCGTCACTGGCCCGTGACATCATCGAAAGCATCCGCGCGAAGCTGCGCAGCCTGGTGAATCAGGGCTATCTGATTGGCGCGGACTGCTGGCTGGACGAGAGCGTGAACGATAAAGACACGCTCAAGGCGGGCAAGCTGCTGATCGATTACGACTACACGCCGGTACCGCCTCTGGAAAACCTGCTGCTGCGCCAGCGCATCACTGACCAGTACCTGGTCGATTTCAGCAGCCGCGTCAGCGCATAAGGAGACTGAAAGATGGCATTACCCCGCAAACTCAAGCACCTGAACGTGTTCAACGCAGGCAACAACTGGCAGGGGCTGGTTGAGTCCGTGACGCTGCCGAAAGTCACCCGTAAGTTCGAAAAATATCGCGGCGGTGGCATGGCCGGTGCGGTGGACATCGACATGGGCCTGGATGATGGTGCGCTGGATACGGAGTTCACCGTAGGCGGCACTGAAGCGCTGCTGTTTAAGCAGCTTGGCACCGAAACCGTGGACGGCATCCAGCTGCGCTTTACCGGCTCCATTCAGCGCGACGATACCGGCGAAGTACAGGCGGTAGAGCTGGTCACGCGCGGGCGCTATAAGGAGCTGGACTCCGGCGAATGGAAAACCGGTGAATCCAGCACCACCAAAGTGTCCGCAACCAACAGCTACGCAAAGCTGACCATCAACGGCGAAGTGGTTTACGAGATCGACATCGTGAACATGATCCACATCGTGGATGGTAAGGACCTGATGGAAGCGCACCGCAACGCACTGGGCCTGTAATCACACCGGCAGGCCGCGCGCCTGCCGCTTATCTCTTTTTAACGGAAAAGCATCATGACTGATAAAACCGCTCCAAATGAAAAAGTCGTCGAGCTGGATACCCCGATCCTGCGCGGCAAAACCGAAATCACCTCCGTCACCGTGCGCAAGCCGCAGTCCGGTGCGCTGCGCGGCACCCGCCTGCAGGCGCTGCTGGACATGGACGTGAACGCATTGATCACCGTGCTGCCGCGTATCACAACCCCGGCCCTGACCACGGCGGAAATCAACGAAATGGACCCCGCCGATCTGGTGAGCCTGTCTGTAGAGGTGGTCACTTTTTTGCTGAAGAAGTCGGTCCTGTCGGATTTAGCGACGGCCTGACGGTAGACGATCTGGTGGCGGATATCGCTACCGTCTTTCACTGGCCGCCCTCCGTTACCGAGTCCATGACGCTGACGGAAGTTCTGGAGTGGCGGCACAAAGCAATCCTGCGACACAGGGCCAGCGATGAGTGATAAAAATCTGCGTTTGCAGGTCGTGCTGGGCGCAGTCGATAAGCTGACGCGCCCCTTCCGCAGCGCCCGCGACAGCACACGGGAGCTGGCTGGCACGCTGCGAGACACCCGCAACACCCTTAAAGAGCTGGACGCACAGGCCGGGCGTATCGACGGCTTTCGTAAGACCCGCTCACAGCTTGCCATCACCGCGAATAACCTTAAAGCCGCCCGCGAAGAAGCGGCCCGGCTGGCCGTGCAGTTTACGGAAACAAACAGGCCCACAGCTGCACAGGCCCGCGTGCTGGAGCAGGCAAAAAACCGCGCCAGCCAGCTGCAGCAGACCTACAACGGGCTGCGCCTGTCGGTGCAGCGTCAGCGTGAGGCGCTGGGCGCTGCCGGTATCGACACGAAGAAACTGAGCCAGGCACAGCGCGAACTTAAAAGTCAGTCTGACGAGGCGCGCGCCGCCATTGACCGGCAGCAGCAGTCGCTTAAAAAGCTGGGAGAACGGCAGGCAAAGCTGAGCGCGGTACGTGAGCGATATTCCCGATCGCTTGAGGTGCGCGATCGCGTGGCCGGTGCGGGAGCGGCAACGTCTGCCGCCGGGCTGGCAATGGGTGCGCCGGTACTGGCCGCCGTGAAATCTTCAGCGGCAATGGAAGACGCCATGAAAGGCGTGGCAAAGCAGGTTAACGGACTGCGCGACGACAAAGGAAACCGCACAAAACAGTTCTATGACATGCAGGCCGCCATCAAGGCCGCCAGTGAGCAGCTGCCGATGGAAAACGGCGCGATTGACTACGCCGCGCTGGTTGAGGGCGGCGCGCGCATGGGCGTGACGAACCAGAACGACTCCTATGAGGACCAGAAGCGTGACCTGATGGCCTTTGCCACCACGGCGGCGAAGGCGTCAACCGCGTTTGAGCTACCTGCCGGTGAGCTGGCTGAAGGGCTGGGCAAGATTGCGCAGTTGTACAAAATCCCCACGCGCAACATCGAGCAACTGGGCGACGCGCTGAACTACCTGGACGATAACGCTATGTCCAAAGGTTCAGACATCATTGACGTGCTGCAGCGCATGGGCGGCGTGGCTGACAGGCTGGACTACCGCAAAGCGGCGGCGCTCGGCTCAACATTCCTCAGCCTGGGCGCAACGGCGGAAACCGCCGCCAGTGCCGCGAATGCCATGGTGCGCGAGCTGTCCGTAGCCACCATGCAGAGCGACCGGTTTATGGACGGCATGGACCTGCTGAAACTGGACCCGGCAAAGATTGAAAAGCAGATGACCACGGACGCCATGGGCACCATCCAGCGCGTGCTGGAAAAGGTCAATAACCTGCCGAAAGACAAACGCCTGACGGCCATGACGATGGTGTTCGGCAAGGAGTACGGCAAGGACGCGGCCAAACTCGCTAACAACATGCCGGAGCTGAGGCGACAGCTGCAGCTGACGCAGGGCGACGGAGCGAAAGGCTCCATGCAGAAAGAGTCAGACATCAACAAGGACTCGCTTTCTGCACAGTGGATGCTGACCAAAACCGGCGTATCTAACACCATGAGCGGCCTGGGCGACTCCCTGCGCACGCCGCTGATGGACATCATGAATATGGTGAAGAAAGTCACCGGCGTGACCCGCCGCTGGGTGGAAAATAACAAGGAGCTGGCGGGCACACTGGTAAAAGCTGCGGCAGTTATATCGGTGATTGTGCTGGCGCTGGGTACGCTCATGATCGGCCTTGCGGCGGTGCTGGGGCCGATGGCGCTGCTTAGACTCAGCTTTAACGTGCTGGGGATAAAAGCATTCAGCGCCTTCGGGCTGATTAAAAGCGCCATCGGCATCGTAGGTAACGGCGTGCTGTGGCTGGGGCGGCTGATGTTTGCAAACCCGATACTGGCCGTAATCGGGCTGATTGCCGCCGGGGCGCTGCTTATCTGGAAGAACTGGGACACGCTGGGGCCGAAACTTGCCGCTCTGTGGGACAGCATCAGCACAAAGGTCAGCAGCGTCTGGACTGCGATTCGTACCTACATCAGCACAAAGTGGGGCGAGATTGTAGCCGACGCTAAGGCGCTGCCCGCGCGGTTTCAGGAGGCCGGCTCACAGATGATTGAAGGCCTGATGGCGGGCATCAGTCAGAAGTGGGACGCCATCAAAAACAAGCTGTCGTCACTGACCGACTACCTGCCGGACTTTCTGAAGCCGGGCGGCGATAAGTCCGGCGGGCCGCAGCTGCCGCGACCGGCGACAGTAAAAACGGGCGGCGGTGTATCCCTGCCGCCGGGCGGGTTCCCTGGATTTGCGGGCATGTACGACAGCGGCGGCTTTATTCCGTCCGGGCAGTTCGGCGTTGCCGGTGAAAACGGGCCGGAACTGGTCAGCGGTCCGGCGAACGTGACCAGCCGCCGGAGCACTGCACGGCTGGCAGCACTGGCTGCGCTGACGCTGGGCGGTGCCGGAGCGACGGCGGAGGCGAAGCCGCTGCACCCGCTCAGCCTGCCGGTTCAGGATTACCGGCAGGAAACACCACGCATGAGTGGCAGCGCTACACGGGGAGCTGCGCCGCAGATTCACGCCTCCTTCACCATCGTGCAGCAGCCGGGGCAGAGCCAGCAGAATCTGGTTGATGAGGTGATGCGCAGGCTTGAGGCAAAAGAGCGGCAGGCGCAGGCCCGCGCCCGCAGCAGTTACCGGGACAGGGGAGGATTTGAGGAATGATGATGACGCTGGGCTTATTTGTTTTCATGCTGAGGACGGTGCCCTATCAGGAGCTGCAGTATCAGCGCAGCTGGCGTTTCCCGTCAAACAGCCGCGTGGGCGTGAGGCCATCGCTGCAGTTCTTAGGCCCGGACAACGACACGCTGACGCTTTCCGGCGTGCTGCTGCCGGAGATTACCGGCGGCAGGTTGTCGCTGTTCGCGCTGGAGCAGATTGCAGAGCTGGGCCGCGCGTGGCCGCTTATCGAGGGCAGCGGGACGATTTACGGCATGTTCGTGATTGAAAGCCTGAGCCAGACCAAGGCGGAGTTCTTCAGCAGCGGTGTGTGCCGCCGCATTGAATTCACGCTGACGCTGAAGCGCACCGATGAATCGCTGGGCGAGATGTTTGGCAGCCTCAGCGATCAGCTGTCTGCCATGAAGGGCGCAGCCGCCACCGTCGCCGGTAAGGTGAGCGCCGCAGCGGGAGGATTATTTTCATGATGACCAGCCCGTGGATTAACGGCCAGCAGAACTCACCGGCGTTTCGGCTGACGATGGACGGCGCAGACATCACGCAGAAGCTGGAAAAGCGCCTGCTGAGCCTGACGCTCACCGACAACCGGGGCTTTGAGGCGGATCAGCTGGACATCGAGCTGGACGATGCGGACGGCCAGCTGCAACTGCCGCGCCGGGGCGTCGTGCTCTCGTTGTCGCTGGGCTGGCAGGGAGAGGCGCTTTTTCCGAAAGGCAGCTATGTGGTTGACGAAATCGAGCACAGCGGCACGCCTGACCGCCTGACGCTGCGGGCGCGCAGCGCGGACTTCCGGCAGACCCTGAACACGAAGCGGGAGAAGTCCTGGCACAAAACCACCGCAGGCGAAATTGTCCGGGACATCGCCGGACGCCATAAGCTGAAGGCGGCAATGGGTAAAGACATTGCCGCCGCAGAAATTGACCACCTTGATCAGACCAACGAATCAGACGCCAGCTTTCTGATGCGCCTGGCTAAACAGTGCGGCGCAGTCGCCTGCGTCAAGGAAGGCAATCTGCTGTTTATCCGCCAGGGACAGGGGAAGACGGCAAGCGGTAAGGCGCTGCCGGTGATCACCCTTCAGCGCAGGGACGGCGACAGCCACCGCTTCAGCCTGGCAGACCGCGACTCTTACACCGGCGTAATCGCCAGCTGGCTGCACACCCGCGAACCGGCAAAGAAGCCGGTGGCGAAGGTGAAGCGCAGGCGACGTAAAACCACGGCGAAGAAGAAAGAGCCGGAGGCAAAGCAGGGAGATTACCTGATCGGCACTGATGAAAACGTGCTGGTACTGAGCCGCACTTACGCAAACCGGGGCAACGCAGAGCGTGCTGCCAAAATGCAGTGGGAACGCCTGCAGCGCGGTGCTGCAACGTTTTCTATTCAGCTGGCAAAGGGGCGCGCGGAGCTATACACGGAAATGCCGGTGAAGGTCAGCGGCTTCAAACAGCAGGTAGATGCCGGGGAATGGATCATCACAACGCTAACGCACAGCCTGAGCGCGGACAGCGGATTTACTACAAGCTTAGAACTGGAAGTAAAAATCGATGAATTAAGTATGCAATAGTAGATTTAGCTATTCAATTGATCGTTAAATCGTTAATATTTGCTGAAAATTTCAAGAGGAAGTATCTGAAATGATGAACTGTCCAAAGTGTTCCCATGCAGCCCACACGCGCAGTAGTGTTGTGCTTTCAGAGAACACAAAAGAACGTTACAACCAGTGCCAGAACATCAACTGCGGTTGTACCTTCAAATCCTTAGAAACTGTTACTGACATAATCATGTGCCCTGGAAAAATCAACCCTGCCCCACCACATCCAACGCGCATAAGAGCTGCTCAAACACAGGGCAATTTATGGCTTTAAAATTCTTGTAATACGCCAGATCGAGGGCACTGATTATTCAGTGCCCTTTTTTGTTTGGTCATTAGAATGTGGGTTTAAAAGTTGCTGCAGCCAGACGATCATCCATAAAAGCAATGCCCTCTTCAGTATTCATGCTTGCCATCTGTTCACAGCTTTTGTCCCCATCCTCATATGTAAAGCCCTGCGTAACTGAATCGTTGGTGACCGTAATATCTTTTATTACCCCAGCTTTCCACGAACGTTTAGGTGGATTATCTCCGTAGTAAGCGAAGCAAACCGTGTCAACCAAACTACGTGCCTGCAGTAACTCTATTTTTTTGAAATTATACGAGACGTATAAAGTGCCATTAACAAGGGATGGTGGTCGGGAAAGATTTAGCTGCTTGAGGCTGTGTAAGAGAGGTGCAGGGATCTGGTCAGGTTTAGCAGCATAAGCTGAAGCCCCAAGAGTCAAACCAGCAAGACAGATGCAAAACTTTTTCATTGGGTATTCCTTCACGTTTGAGTCGCAGTAATCACAACGATTATGACCACAACTGACCGCAAAAAAAATCTGCGTAGCCAATCCGTGGACAAGGCCATAAAAAAAGGGGCTGGCATCACGCCAACCCCTTGTTTGCTATTAACTTTTAGATGTCGCGTTAGCGATACCTTAGTTAAGACGCTCTTTAATACGAGCAGACTTACCAGTACGCTCACGCAGGTAGTACAGTTTGGCTTTACGCACAGCGCCACGACGTTTAACAGCGATGCTGTCAATTACAGGTGAATGAGTCTGGAATACACGCTCAACGCCTTCGCCGTTAGAAATTTTGCGAACAGTGAATGCAGAGTGCAGACCGCGGTTACGGATAGCGATAACCACGCCCTCGAATGCCTGCAGACGTTTTTTAGAACCTTCAACGACCCATACTTTCACTTCCACGGAATCACCCGGGCGGAAGGAAGGTACGTCCTGTTTCATCTGCTCTTGTTCAATTTGCTTGATAATGTTGCTCATAATTAAATCTCATATCCTGGGTAAACTGATAGTCGGGGAAGATCACTCTTCCACATCATCGTTTTGTTGCTGCCGGGATTCCCGCTGGAACTCGTTCAGCAACCTTGCTTGCTCTTCAGTCAGAGCCAGGTTTTCCAGAAGTTCAGGTCTTCTCAGCCAGGTACGGCCTAGCGACTGCTTCAGACGCCAGCGGCGAATATCAGCATGGTTACCTGACAGTAATACTGCCGGGACCTCCACGCCGTCTAACACTTCAGGACGGGTATAGTGCGGACAATCCAGCAAACCGTCAGAGAACGAATCCTCATCGGCTGACGCCTGCTTGCCGAGTACGCCTGGAATAAACCGGGCAACTGCGTCAATCATCGTCATCGCTGGCAGTTCCCCGCCGCTGAGAACGTAATCACCGATTGACCATTCTTCGTCAATTTCGGAATGAATTACGCGCTCATCAATCCCTTCATAACGACCACAGACCAGAATTAACTTGTCTCGTGCCGCCAGTTCGCAAACGCCCTGTTGGTCCAGTTTGCGGCCCTGAGGTGAAAGATATATCACTCTGGCGCCATCACCTGCCGCTGCTTTCGCTGCGGAGATGGCATCCCGTAAGGGTTGTACCATCATCAGCATTCCCGGTCCGCCGCCATAAGGACGATCATCCACGGTACGGTGCCGGTCGTGCGTGAAGTCACGAGGACTCCAGCTCTGAATGCTGAGCAGACCGTTTTTTACAGCCCGGCCAGTTACCCCGTAATCGGTAATAGCGCGAAACATTTCTGGAAACAGGCTGATAACACCAATCCACATTGTATTCGCCGTTACGTTACCGTTCGATTCGGAGATCAAAAACCAGGATCCCAATCTACCTCAATGACGCCAGTAGAGAGATCGACTTTCCTGATAACCTGTTCATCAAGAAACGGAATTAACCGCTCCTGAGCACCGAATGCATCTTTCAGGTTTGCCTTAACGACGAGTACGTCGTTCGAGCCGGTTTCCATCATATCGATGACTTTACCCATCTCGTAGCCTTCGAGGTTAACTACCTGGCAGCCCATAAGGTCTTTCCAGTAGTAATCACCCTCTTCCAGCGATGGCAACTGCGTCGAGTCAACCTGAATTTCGCAATTGGTTAACTGAGCCGCCGCATCCCGATCGTCAATGCCTTTGACTTTGATGATCAGGTCCTGATTGTGGTGCTTCCAACCTTCCAGTTCGACCTGCTGCCATTTACCGGCGCGCTGGATGAACCAGGGTTGGTAGTTGAAGATGCTTTCAGCGTCTTCAGTGGAGGAAAACACTTTGAGCCAGCCGCGAATACCGTAGGCGGCTCCCATCTTACCCAATACAATCGGGTTAACAGGAGGCTGTGCGGCAAGTTGTCTGCTCATGCTCACCACCGTGACAGATTAAGCTGCTTTCTTAGCTTCTTTGACCAGCGCGTTAACGCGATCAGAGAGTGTTGCGCCCTGGCCAACCCAGTGCTCGATACGGTCCAGATCCAGACGCAGACCTTCAGCCTGACCAGATGCGATCGGGTTGAAGAAACCAACGCGCTCGATGAAACGACCGTTGCGTGCATTGCGGCTGTCAGTGACGACGACCTGATAGAACGGACGCTTTTTAGCGCCGTGACGTGCCAAACGAATTGTTACCATAACATCCTCTTCAGTTAATAAAACACCCGGCCCCCATCGAGGAACGGGGTCCGGGTGCTGTATAAAAAGCCCGAAAATTTTACTCATTTTGGCGAAAAAAGCAACCTAAACCGTGCCTTTCCGGGCTTTTTTGTGGAACGCTTAGCGGCCAGGGAATCCTGGCGGCATCATACCCTTCATGCCGCGCATCATTTTCGCCATACCGCCCTTCTTCATTTTCTTCATCATACGCTGCATGTCGTCGAACTGCTTCAATAAGCGGTTAACGTCCTGCACCTGCATTCCGGAGCCAGTTGCGATGCGGCGCTTGCGCGAGCCTTTGATGATTTCTGGTTTCTCACGCTCTTTGCGTGTCATCGAGTTGATGATGGCTTCCATGCGTACCAGCACTTTGTCATCCATCTGCGATTTCACATTGTCAGGCAACTGTCCCATACCGGGCAGTTTGCCCATCAGACTGGCCATGCCGCCCATGTTGCGCATCTGCTTCAGCTGCTCAAGGAAGTCATTGAGATCAAAACCGTCGCCGGTTTTCAGCTTCTTAGCCAGTTTCTCCGCCTGATCACGGTCAACCTTGCTTTCGATATCTTCGATCAGTGACAGCACGTCGCCCATGCCGAGGATACGTGACGCAATACGGTCAGGATAGAACGGTTCAAGCGCTTCGGTTTTTTCACCGACACCCATGAATTTAATTGGCTTGCCGGTGATATGGCGAATCGACAGCGCTGCACCACCGCGGGCATCACCGTCAACCTTGGTCAGGATAACCCCGGTCAGCGGTAGGGCTTCATTAAAGGCCTTAGCCGTGTTTGCGGCATCCTGACCGGTCATGGCATCGACCACAAACAGCGTTTCTACCGGCTTAATCGCGGCATGAACCTGTTTGATTTCGTCCATCATCGCTTCGTCAACGTGCAGACGACCGGCGGTATCCACCAGCAACACATCGTAAAACTTCAGGCGGGCTTCACGCAGCGCATTATTGACGATATCGACCGGCTTCTGACTGAGATCGGACGGACAGAAATCCACGCCAACCTGCTGTGCCAGCGTTTCCAGCTGTTTGATTGCCGCCGGACGATAGACGTCGGCAGAAACCACTAAGACTTTCTTTTTGTGTTTTTCACGCAGGAACTTACCCAGCTTAGCGACGCTGGTGGTTTTACCGGCACCCTGCAGGCCCGCCATCAGTACTACGGCTGGTGGCTGAGCCGCCAGGTCGAGTGCGTTGTTCTCTGCACCCATCGCCGCAACCAGCTCGTTGCGAACGATTTTGATAAACTCCTGACCTGGCGTCAGGCTTTTATTCACATCATGGCCGACCGCGCTCTCTTTCACACGGTTGATGAAGTCACGTACCACTGGCAGGGCAACGTCAGCTTCAAGCAGCGCCATGCGCACTTCACGCAGGGTCTCTTTGATGTTCTCTTCAGTCAGCCTTCCGCGGCCGCTGATATTTCGCAGGGTTTGCGACAAACGATCGGTTAAATTATCAAACATGGTCTCTCACTTAAAAAGATCGCGAGGCGCCTGATCGGCAGAATGCGGCGGATTATAACACGAAGCCTCGGCGATCTCTGCAATTGCCCCTCAGATCGTTTGGAGCCTGCTTCGGCTGGCGCTATACTGCCTTTTTCCTTATCTGACTGAACCTGAAAGGATCTATGTTCGTTTTCGCGATAGTGGCGCTATTCGCCTACTCTTTAAGCCTTGCCCTGATCATTCCCAGCCTGTTGAAACGTAACGGCGGCTGGCGGCGAATGGCGATGCTCTCTGCCTGTGTGGCGCTGGTGACACACGCGGTGGCCTTGCAGCAACGCATATTTGCGGTTGATAGCGGACAGAATTTAAGCCTGCTCAACATAGGCTCGCTGGTCAGCCTGTTGATTTGCGCCATCATGACCATTGTGGCGTCACGCAACCGTGGCTGGCTGTTGCTGCCGATTGTTTACAGCTTCGCGCTGATTAATCTGGCCTTCGCCACTTTCGTCCCCAATGCGTTCATTACCCATCTGGAAACCACGCCAGGCATGATGATCCATATCGGTCTGTCGCTGTTCGCCTATGCGACACTGATTATTGCCGCGCTCTATGCGCTGCAGCTGGCGTGGATTGATTACCAGCTAAAAAACAAGCGACTGGCGTTTACTCAGGATATGCCGCCACTGCTGACCATCGAACGTAAGATGTTTCACATTACCCAGGTCGGCGTCGTGCTGCTGACGCTGGTGCTCTGCACCGGTCTGTTTTATATGCAGGATCTCTTCAGCGCAGAAAACGTCGATAAAGCCGTTCTCTCCATCATTGCGTGGTTTGTTTATATCGTTTTGCTCTGGGGGCACTATCATGAAGGCTGGCGTGGTCGCCGCGTTGTCTGGTTTAACTGCAGCGGTGCGGTGCTGTTAACCATGGCTTACTTCGGCAGTCGCATCCTGCAGCATCTGCTTGTCCCTACCTCTCGTTAAAAAGGAAGTTCTGCGTTGGAGAATGTTTCAACCACCACGCTGATTATTATTCTCTGCGTCATGGTCCTGGTTTCCGCCTGGTTTGCCGGGTCGGAAACCGGAATGATGACGCTTAACCGCTATAAGCTGCGCCATCAGGCAAAAAACGGTAATCGCGCCGCACGCCGGGTGGAGAAGCTACTGCGTCGTCCTGACCGGCTGCTCAGTCTGGTTTTAATCGGTAACAACCTGGTCAATATTCTGGCCTCTGCCCTTGCCACCATCGTAGGCATGCGTATTCACGGTGATGAAGGCGTCGCGATTGCGACCGGCATCCTGACCTTTGTGGTGCTGGTCTTCGCTGAAGTGCTGCCAAAAACCGTGGCGGCGCTCTATCCTGAGCGTGTCGCCTTTCCCAGCAGCCTGCTGCTGGTCCCGTTGCAATACATCATGCTGCCGCTGGTCTGGTTGCTTAACACCATTACCCGGCTGCTGATGAGGATAGCGGGTATCCGCGCTGACGGTGCCATTAACTCTGCGCTGAGCAAAGAGGAGTTACGTACTATCGTCTATGAGTCGCGTAGCCTGATGTCACGCCGGAACCAGGACATGCTGCTCTCTGTTCTCGACCTGGAGAAAGTCAGCGTTGACGACATTATGGTGCCGCGTAATGAGATTGTCGGCATCAACATCAACGATGACTGGAAGTCGGTCGTACGTCAATTAAGCCACTCGCCACACGGCCGCATCGTGCTGTTCCGGGACTCGCTGGATGACTGCGTCGGCATGCTGCGGGTACGCGAAGCCTGGCGCATGATGACGGAGAAAAAAGAGTTCACCAAAGAGACGCTGCTGCGTGCCGCCGATGAGATCTACTACATCCCGGAAGGGACACCGCTTAACACCCAACTGGTGAAGTTTCAGCGCAATAAAGAGAAAGCGGGCGTGGTGGTGGATGAATATGGCGACATCAAAGGGCTGGTGACGATTGAGGACATTCTGGAGGAGATTGTCGGTGACTTCACTACCTCCATGTCACCGTCACTGGCAGAAGAAGTAATGCCGCAGAATGATGGCTCGGTGCTGATTGAGGGTAGTGCTAACGTGCGTGAAATCAACAAGGCATTTAACTGGCAGTTGCCAGAGCAGGAAGCCCGCACTATTAACGGCATGCTGCTGGAAGCGCTGGAAGAGATCCCTGCCATCGCCACCCGTGTTCAGATCGGCCATTACAACGTCGATATTCTGGACGTGCAGGACAACATGATTAAACAGGTGCGCATCACGCCAAAGACGCCACTGAAAAAATCGGTCGGTTCCTGAAGCCATAAAAAACGCCGCAATCGACATGATGCGGCGTTTTTTTTAGCAGAGAGGCTCTGGCTAGATGTGCAGTTCTTTCAGCTTTTCAGCAGGCAGCTTCAGATCGTCGTTGCGGTTAACGCCGATCTCATGCGCCAGCACATTGCGCGCGATCTGCTGCGCTTCATCCAGTGAGTGCAGCTTGTAGCTGCCACACTGGTATTCATTCAGCTCAGGGATCTGGTTCTGATCTTTCACTTTCAGAACATCTTCCATCGCCCCTTTCCACGCTTTCGCAACGCGCTGCTCGTCTGGCGTACCAATCAGGCTCATGTAGAAGCCGGTACGGCAACCCATTGGCGAGATATCGACGATTTCCACACCGTCACCATTCAGGTGATCACGCATGAATCCGGCAAAGAGATGCTCCAGCGTATGAATGCCACGCTCAGTGAGAATATCAATGTTCGGGCGGCAAAAACGCAGGTCAAAAACGGTAATCGTATCGCCATGCGGAGTCTTCATGGTTTTTGCAACGCGTACTGCCGGTGCGCCCATGATGGTGTGATCAACGGTAAAACTGTCCAGTAGTGGCATACGTCACCTCCTGTTCTGAGAAATTTTTTTAAAACGATGAAACTTTTCTGTTCGCCCAACGTCTGAATATATGAAAGACGCGCATTTGTTATCATCATCCCTGACAACAGAGATGTTAATTTGGCCACATTGATGTGGCCTTTTTCTTTTCTACCCTTCCCGGCTCGCCAGATATGCTTCAAAATCCAGCTTATCACTCGCTTCCAGCTGCTGCTGTGCAGCAACAGATTCCTGCGCCTGACGCGTGAAATCGTCTTCTGTCAGCACTTCCAGCGGCTCTTCGCAGAGCAGATGGCGATACTGTTCAGCCAGCGCCACGCCGGTTCCGGTTACACCATTGTCCTTCATTGCCTGAAGGATGCGCGCCGAGTAGGTTAGCTCAGGATCGTCGAACGATGCTACCAGTTGATCGCAAACCTGCTGATATTCCGTGCTGTCCTGATTATTGCTGTCTAAGACTTCAGCAACCCGACGCAGATCGGCAAACAGGGTCTTGCCGACTTCCACCAGCGAATGTTCCGCTTCTCCGCATCCTACGGCAATTTTCTGGTCCGGTTTACGCCCTTCCAGCACAACCCGGTTCCAGTTTATGCGGGTGCATTGCAGCTCATCGGCACTCATCTCCGGCGCATCCGCCAGGGTACACCAGATCAGGAACAGGTCGAGAAAGCGAACCTGATTTTCATCAACGCCGATGGCAGAGAATGGGTTGATATCCAGCGAACGCACTTCAATGTACTCAATACCACCACGCAGCAGCGCATCAGATGGGGCTTCACCCGAGCGTGTCACACGCTTAGGCCGGATTGGCGCATAGAGCTCGTTTTCAATCTGCAGCACGTTGGTGTTGAGCTGCAGCCAGTTACCGTCGGCATCTTTAGTGCCCATCGCTGCATACTCTTCTGACGGCGTCTTAATCGCTTTTTTCAGCGCGGTGACATAGCCTTCCAGCGAGTTAAACGTGATGCCCAGAGAGCTCTGTGATTTATTGGTGTAGCCTAAATCGCTCAGACGCAGCGAGGTGGCGTACGGCAGCCACATCGTATCTTTGTCGTTGGTTTCGAACGGCAGCGCGCTCTCACGGCCCTGCAGGAAGCTGGAGCTGATAGCAGGCGATGCGCCAAACAGATAGGGGATGACCCAGCCGAAGCGATAATAGTTGCGGATCAGCCGCAGATAGCCCGCCGAAATCGTCTCTTTTCCGCTTTCCTGATCTTTCACGTCAGCCCACTCCTGCCAGAATGAGAGTGGCAGCGAGAAGTTATAGTGAATGCCGGAGATGGTCTGCATCAACGCGCCGTAGCGGTTTTTAAGGCCTTCGCGGTAGAGCGTCTTCATCTGACCGATATTGGACGTGCCATATTGCGCCAGCTCAATATTGTCTGCGTCGTCAATCTCGCATGGCATACTGAAAGGCCACATGCGTTCATCACCCAGTTCACGGGCCACGTGACGATGAATATCGCGCAGGAATGCCAGCATATGATCAATGCTGTGATCCACTGGCGTAATAAATTCCAGCAACGTTTCGGCAAAGTCAGTGGTGATCCAGTCATGTTTCAGCGCCGACCCCAGAGATTCCGGGTGGCCGCTTTTTGCCAGTTCGCCATTTGCCTGTACACGCAGCGTTTCACGCTCGATGCCACGGCCAATACCTTTAAGGGCATTGGGATGCGCTTCCAGCCAGGAGAGCGCTTTAGATACGTCCGGGATCACATTACCCCCCCGCTGTGATAATAATTTATTTTTGTTCAGCATAATGTTAACCGTAGCCTCGAATCTATGCGAATCAATGCCACCATTGCATACCCTGTAATGTGGCAGTCGCGATAACGATATAACGCAGTGTTTTGCCGACAGCGAGAAACAGCATCGCGGGTAGCCAGGCGAAACGTAACCAGCCTGCCAGAACGCAGAGCAGATCACCTATCACTGGCAGCCAGCTGAATAACAGTGCTGCAGGTCCCAGTCGGTGCAACCACGTCATTGCTGTGTCATGCCATCGCCCCTGACGTTTTAACGGCAGCAAGCGACCAATAAGAATGTTGGTTAAGCCGCCCAAGGTGTTTCCCAGTGATGCGGCCAAAAGCAACCCGTAAACTGATGTCTTTTTTGCTATCAATAGTGCTATCAGCAGTGCTTCAGAACTTCCCGGCAGGAGCGTTGCACTTAAAAAGCTGCTGCCGAACATTGAGGCATAGGTAAGAACGTCACTCACAGTAAGCGGACATCCACCACAGCCATACCTGCCGCCTTCGCTGCCTGAATACCAAAGTCCGCATCCTCAAACACCACACAGCGTGCCGGCGTCACACCCATCAGCTCAGCGCAGCGTAAGAAGGTTTCAGGCTCAGGTTTATGACGCTGTACGTCGTCAGCACCAACGACTGCAGAGAAGAGCTCACGCACGCCCAGCTGCGTCAGTAACGCCTCTGCCATACTGTGTTCGCTTCCGGTACCCACCGCCATCGGACGCCGCCCGTGATACGCTTTCACCACCTCCATTAAAGGCAGTGGCTTCACGTTTTCCAGCAGCATCGCTTTCACGGCAGCGGTTTTTTCTGCGGCAAGAAGATGAGGGTCGAGTGACGACTGATTGGATTCAATGATGAACTGCGACAGCCGCCAGGTTGGTGCGCCATTGAAGTCGATAATACGAGCTTCATCCAGCGTTAATCCATAACGCGCCAGTACCTGACGCCACGCTTTTCGATGTGTCGGCTCAGTATCAAGAATCGTGCCGTCCATATCGAAAATCAGGGCGTCATATTGATCGTACATTGTCACTCCGGACATCCACCAAATGAGACATTACTTTAGCCTAATGTGGACAGGTTGTCGCCAGGGGGGATGAACAGCAAATGCTTTGAAAGCATTAGCAATTTTTGTTTTCAGATAAAGGTGATCGTGCGCGGCCAGTGATAACAGTACGAATTTTAAGCGAATTTTTAACATTCTTTTGGCTGACAGGCGGCGGCGGACGGGCGTGGGCAGCAAAACAGAAGGCGTTGATGCGGGAAACAGGCGTTTCGGATCGCTTAAGTCAGGATGATGAATCAATGGGGCAGATTAAACAGGAAAAGAGTGCGTGTGAAGCCAGAGGGAAACTGCAGAGGTTTTTCAGGATACTCACTCAGCGTTTGCTGTACGGGCGGTTACGGAAGTAACGCTAGCGTGTTTAGTGATGTCTTAGCGATCATCGCGCCATGATACTTTGAGGGATTTTAAGACTGGATTTTGAGACTAAAGAAGAAGATGGTGCATCCAGGAGGATGACTCAGCTTGCGCTTCGCCCTGCGGGCCGTTGCTGATGCAACGTTATCCCCCTTCGTGCGGCCGGAACGCTTATTGCGTCATGTCACACTGAGGAACTGCCAACATTCGAGAAGATGGTGCATCCAGGAGGATTCGAACCTCCGACCGCTCGGTTCGTAGCCGAGTACTCTATCCAGCTGAGCTATGGATGCATTGGGGTCTATCTTTGGGGGTCACACTTTTTTATGGACTTTCGGAAACCAACCTGAGGATGTTACAAAGAATGGTGCATCCAGGAGGATTACTCAGCTTGCGCTTCGCCCTAGGGGCCGTTGCTGATGCAACGTTATCCTCCTTAGTGCGGCCTGAACGATAATCACGTCATGACACACTGAGGCACTGTCCATATTCGGGAAGAATATGGTGCATCCAGGAGGATTCGAACCTCCGACCGCTCGGTTCGTAGCCGAGTACTCTATCCAGCTGAGCTATGGATGCATAAATCAAATTCTTGTACAACGCAGGGTGCTAACTACTCACCATGAAAGGAATTGCTAATTCGCTTTGTTTCGATGGTGCATCCAGGAGGATTACTCAGCTTGCGCTTCGCCCTGCGGGCCGTTGCTAAAGCAACGTTATCCTCCTTAGTGCGGCCTGAACGCTAATGCGTCATGTCACACCGAGGCACTTTTCCATATTCGAAAATATGGTGCATCCAGGAGGATTCGAACCTCCGACCGCTCGGTTCGTAGCCGAGTACTCTATCCAGCTGAGCTATGGATGCATCGAAAATGGCGGTGAGGGAGGGATTCGAACCCTCGATACAGCTTTTGACCGTATACTCCCTTAGCAGGGGAGCGCCTTCAGCCTCTCGGCCACCTCACCTTACGCTTTCTTTCGAACTGTGCGTCTGAACGTTGTTTCTGCTCATCGGCACTGCGTGGCGCACATATTACTTTCCCGGACTTTTAAGTCAAACAATTTTTCCGAAACTTTGTTTGATTGCGCAAATCACACACAATTGGGACAAAATGGCGACAAAAAGAGTGAATTATCAACAATGAAAGGTGATGTCGTTAACGAAACCGGGAAGAGAAAGCAGAAAAGAAAAAGCAGGATTTTTAACAAAGCGGTAGCGCCTCGCACTTGTGCGAGACGCTGAATCCGTTAAACGCTGGTTTGTTGCGTTTTTTCAGCCTGGATGCGTTGATAGATCTCTTCGCGATGCACAGACACTTCTTTCGGCGCGTTAACCCCTATACGAACCTGGTTACCCTTAACACCCAGCACCGTTACAGTTACCTCATCACCGATCATGAGGGTTTCACCAACTCGACGAGTTAGAATAAGCATTCTTTGCTCCTTGAAAGATTAAAAGAGTCGGGCTTGTACAGGCTCCCGGCATTATCCATCATTTAACGCTGCACAATGTGTATGAGAAATACACCAATGCACATCGATGCGCCAATACATTCTGCTGATAGTTAGTTTAGCCGAAATACACTACATCAACCTGACTTTGTCATTTGCTGCTTTAGCATCGTATTAAAAAGCGCCGGAACAACCGTTCTGACGCTTTTTACGATGCCTTGTTTTAATTCACTTACAGACGGCTGCTGACCCAGTCCTCAACCCCTGCTAATGCGCCTTTCAGAGCACCCGCATCGTTACCACCAGCTTGTGCCATATCAGGACGGCCACCGCCCTTCCCGCCAACCTGCTGAGCCAGACCGGCAATCAACTCACCCGCTTTAACACGGTCAGTCAGATCTTTGGTCACACCCGCAATCAGCGACACCTTACCTTCAGTAACCGTTGCCAGCACAATAATCGCCGACCCCAGCTGATTCTTAAGATCATCAACCATGGTACGCAACATTTTAGGTTCAACATTGTTGAGCTCACTGACCAGCAGTTTCACTCCCTTAACGTCGATGGCATTGCTGCTCAGTGAAGCGCTCTCCTGCGCGGCTTGCTGATCGCGCAGTTGCTGCAACTCTTTCTCCAGAGCCCGCACATGATCAACCAGACCACGTACTTTCTCGTTCAGGTTGCTGCTGTTCGCTTTGACCAGCTGCGCAAGATCCTGCAGCTGGCTGCTCTGCGCATTGACCTGCGCCAGCGCCCCTTCACCGGTAATGGCTTCGATACGACGGATGCCTGCCGCCGTTCCTGACTCAGCCTGAATACGGAACAGGCCGATATCACCCGTGCGCGCAGCATGAGTCCCCCCGCACAGCTCAACAGAGAAATCACCCATGGTCAGAACGCGTACGCGCTGATCATATTTCTCGCCAAACAGTGCCATCGCACCCTTAGACTTTGCCGCATCCAGATCCATCACTTCAGTTTCAACCGGCAGGTTGCGACGAATCTGCGCATTGACGATATCTTCGACCTGACGAATCTCCTGAGGTTTCATCGCTTCGAAATGCGAAAAATCGAAACGCAGGTATTTGTCGTTAACCAGCGAGCCTTTCTGCGCCACATGCTCACCTAAAACCTGACGCAATGCGGCATGCAATAAGTGGGTCGCGGAGTGGTTAAGACGGATGCGTGCACGGCGTGCCGCATCAACCTGGGCCTCAAGACGATCTCCGATACGCAACTGCCCTGCGGTCAGCTTACCGACATGACCGATTGCCTGACCATATTTTTGTGTATCCTGGACGCTAAATTCAGCATTCTTCCCTTTCAGAAGACCGGTATCGCCTACCTGACCACCGGATTCGCCATAGAATGGCGTTTCATCCAGCACGACTACAGCATCCTGACCGGCGGTCACTTCATTAACCGCCTCGCCCGCAACGTAGAGCGCTTTCACCGTGGCGGCCAGATGAAGCTGGTCGTAGCCTTTGAAGGAGGAGGCGGCATCAATGCGGATAACGTTGCTGTAGTCAGCGCCGAAGCCACTTGCTTCACGTGCACGCTGACGCTGCTGTTCCATCGCCTGCTCAAAGCCCGCTTCATCAATTTTCAGGTTGCGTTCGCGGCAGACGTCAGCCGTTAAATCAGCCGGGAAGCCAAAGGTATCGTAAAGACGGAAGACGATTTCGCCATCCAGCGTGTCGCCCTGCAGTTTTTCCAGCTCTTCATCCAGTAGCGCCAGTCCGCGCTCCAGCGTTCTGGCAAACTGATCCTCTTCGCTTTTCAGCACCTGCTCAACCTGAGCCTGCTGACGCTGTAACTCTTCGCCCGCAGCCCCCATAACCTCAACCAGTGGCGCAACCAGCTTATAGAAGAAAGCCTCTTTGGCGCCCAGCATATTGCCATGACGTACGGCACGACGAATGATACGACGCAGCACGTAGCCACGGTTCTCATTCGACGGAATCACGCCATCGGCAATCAGGAAAGCACAGGAGCGGATATGGTCGGCAATCACGCGCAACGATTTATTACTCAGATCGGTCGCGCCGGTAACCTGTGCCACAGCCTGAATCAGTTTCTGGAACAGGTCGATTTCATAGTTGGAGTTAACGTGTTGCAGAACGGCAGAAATACGCTCAAGGCCCATTCCGGTATCAACCGACGGTTTTGGCAGCGGCAGCATAGTGCCATCAGCCTGACGATTGAACTGCATAAAGACGATGTTCCAGATCTCAATATAACGGTCACCATCTTCTTCCGGGCTGCCTGGCGGGCCACCCCAGATGTGATCGCCATGATCGTAGAAAATTTCACTGCACGGACCACAAGGACCGGTATCGCCCATCTGCCAGAAATTATCTGACGCGTACGCGCTGCCCTTGTTGTCGCCGATGCGGATAATGCGCTCGCGTGGCACGCCGATTTCGTCCGCCCAGATATTGTAGGCTTCATCATCGGTTTCATAGACCGTCACCCACAGACGCTCTTTCGGCAGGCTGAACCACTGCTCGCTCGTCAGCAGTTCCCAGGCAAAACCAATCGCCTCTTTCTTGAAGTAGTCACCAAAGCTGAAGTTACCCAGCATTTCAAAGAAGGTGTGGTGACGTGCGGTGTAGCCGACGTTTTCAAGATCGTTGTGTTTGCCGCCTGCGCGTACGCAGCGCTGTGACGTGGTCGCACGTGTATAATCACGTTTGTCCTGACCGAGGAACACATCTTTAAACTGGTTCATCCCGGCGTTAGTAAACAACAACGTTGGATCGTTATTCGGTACGAGGGAGCTGCTGGTTACAACCTCATGTCCCTTGCTATGAAAAAAGTCGAGAAACGCTTGACGGATCTCAGCAGTGCTCTTGCTCATATATGTCCTGGAATCACGCTAACGAACGTTCCCTCTGATCGGCGCGGCCACATTCTCGTGGTGCCTGATTAGCGGAACAAAAAGTGGGAATAAGATAAATTTTCTTCGGTGGGAAGTAAAATTACATCGGCTTTTAGTCATCAAAATTTCTGAAAATGGACTGGATATCGTCGGTCTGAAAGCCCTTTGACTGCAGATAGCGTAGTACTTTCGCTTTCTCTTTCCACTCTGTAGGCAGCGGATGTCCGAATTTTCTTTCAGCCAACTGAGCCGCGCAGGCCGCCCAGTCGACTTCAGTCTCTTCCATCGCAATATCAATGGCTTCACGATCGATGCCTTTCTGGGCCAGTTCAAGCCGTACGCGCTGCGACCCAAAACCTTTACGGCTTCGGCTCTGAATAAACCGATCGGTAAAACGCTCGTCGTTTAACCAGCCGCTTTCCTGACACCAGTCCAGTACCTGCTCCAGCAGCGCTTCAGTAATAATTTCAGGCTCTTTTTTCTGCGCCCATGCGGCACGCTGAGCTGACTGTTGTAGCTTACGGGATAACTCTGCACGGCTGTGGTCGCGCTGACCCAAAATGCGCATCGCACGGTCAAGCAGACGAGAATAAGAGACAACATTGGGTTGGGGCTGAGAGGATTCAGTCATACTGCGCACCTTCTACAAACAGAGGGAGATTATGGCGACAGAACAGGACAGAGGGAAGGCAGGAAAGGTATGAGGGGGATAAAACAGCGGGAGAGGCTTTTGCCCCTCCCACATCATAAATCAGAAGTCTTCGTTTGCTTCACTTGCCGCGTCTTCTTTCTCAGCAGCTTTGTCGGCTGCTGCGAGTTTCTCATCTGCGCCGTTGAGCAACATCTCACGCAACTTCAGATCAATTTCGTTTGCCACAGCAGCATTCTCTTTCAGGAAGTTGCCGGCATTCGATTTACCCTGACCAATCTTGTCGCCATTGTAACTGTACCATGCACCCGCTTTTTCAATAAGCTTGTGCTTAACGCCCAGGTCGACCAGCTCACCAAAGGTGTTGATACCTTCGCCGTACATGATCTGGAATTCAGCCTGTTTAAATGGCGCGGCGATTTTGTTTTTCACTACCTTAACGCGGGTCTCACTACCCACCACGTTATCGCCCTCTTTGATGGCACCGATACGACGGATATCAAGACGGACAGACGCATAGAACTTCAGCGCGTTACCACCGGTAGTGGTTTCCGGGTTACCAAACATCACACCAATTTTCATACGGATCTGGTTGATGAAGATCAGCAGCGTATTGGACTGCTTCAGGTTACCAGCCAGTTTACGCATCGCCTGGCTCATCATACGTGCCGCGAGGCCCATATGTGAGTCACCGATTTCACCTTCAATTTCCGCTTTCGGCGTCAGCGCCGCAACGGAGTCGACGATGATGACATCAACAGCACCAGAGCGCGCCAGCGCATCACAGATTTCCAGCGCCTGCTCACCGGTGTCGGGCTGAGAACAGAGCAGGTTTTCGATATCTACGCCCAGTTTTTTGGCGTAAACCGGATCAAGCGCATGCTCAGCATCGATAAAGGCACAGGTTTTGCCTTTACGCTGTGCAGATGCGATAACCTGCAGGGTCAGCGTGGTTTTACCGGAAGACTCTGGTCCGTAGATCTCAACGATACGTCCCATTGGCAGACCGCCTGCACCTAATGCGATATCCAACGAGAGCGAACCGGTAGAGATGGTTTCCACATCCATTGAGCGGTCTTCACCCAAGCGCATGATGGAGCCTTTACCAAATTGTTTCTCAATCTGGCCCAGCGCGGCAGCTAAAGCCTTCTGTTTGTTTTCATCAATCGCCATTTCAACTCCTAATCAAGCCGGGTAAACACGCACTCAGGGTGCCTGCACTCTTTCTGTTGCCGACAATTATACTGTATAGTCATACAGTATCAAGTTTAATTTGTCAGAAATTCGCCATACAGTTTCTGCAGGGCCCATGCCACCGACTGGCGGCGGACGGCATCACGACCGCCGCTAAAATGCTGTTGAAAAGTCAATACGTTATCCTGCGGCCCGGCAAAGCCAAACCATACCGTGCCGACCGGTTTTTCTTCACTGCCGCCATCCGGGCCGGCAATGCCGCTTACGGAGATCGCGTAGTCAGCATGGGCCGCCTTACGGGCACCCAGCGCCATCTCACGTACCACCGCATCACTCACCGCGCCATACTGCGCCAGCGAGTCTGTCTGCACATTGACCAGTTGCTGTTTAGCCTCATTACTGTAGGTGACAAAACCGCGTTCGAACCAGGCGGAACTGCCGCTGATATCGGTAAAGACTTTGGCAATCCAGCCGCCGGTACAGGATTCCGCACAGGTTACGGTAGCATTACGCTGCTTCAGCTTCTCACCTATCTGCGCGCTTAACGCCTGCAATTGCTGATCGTCCATTGCAACTCTCCCTTTGGTCGTAGGTTGAAGGTGGTGCAGAAAAACCACTTTTTCAAGGGCTCTTATCATTATTGCCCTGATTTTGCGGCATGCTTTCCAGCGCCATCACCTTTTTTCACTGCAACCATAAAAAGTCGCGGAAAGGCGAGCAGAATCTGACCATCGGCCTGAGCCGGATAAGCAGTAAGTAAGCGCTGATGATAATCAGACAGAAAAGCCGACTGTTCAGATTCATTCAGCATAGCCAGGAAAGGCCTCAGGCCGGTCGCCTGCAACCAGCTGATAATCGCCTGTGCATCGGCCATCACGTGATAATAGGTGGTCAGCCAGATATCTACCTCACAGCCAGCCTCGGTCAGCAGATTGTAGTACTCGCCCGTAGAAAGCAGCTGTGTACGTTCAGCGACACTGGCATTAATGAGTGACGACCAGCGATCTCCAGCCGCCACCTCGCGCATCAGATAGTGCGACGGCTCATTGAGGTTATCAGGCATCTGTATCGCCAGCACGCCATCGGGTGCAAGCTGGCTGACCAGATGAGGAAACAGCGTGGCGTGATTATCCAGCCATTGCAGAGATGCGTTCGCATAAATCACTTGCTGCGGCGTATCCGCCTGCCATGTACGGATATCTGCCTGGACGAAACGGCAGTGCGGCAGACGTTCACGGGCCTGAGTTAGCATCGTCGCTGAACTGTCTAGTCCTGTGATCTGCGCCAGCGGCCAGGCATCGGCGAGCAGCTCGGTGCTGTTGCCGGGTCCGCAGCCCAGATCCGTCACCTGCTCAACCTGTTCCAGGCTGATCCGAGCCAGCAGTTCGCGGGCTGGACGGGTTCGTTCCGCTTCAAATTTGCGATACAGCACGGGATCCCACTCTTTCATCATCACCTCTCGCTCAGTTGTAAGAAGTATTCGCTTACTGAGACGGATGAAAGGCGAAAAAGTGCGACTCGTTGCTCATTTTTGCATCACGCGCTGGCAGAGACTGGCTGGAGCCATTAAGTTAAAACACTGTTTCATTTTTAACATTTACTTCAGGAGACAGCTATGCGTGAAAAATCGGCCTTTGCCGGTGTCTGGTGCCCTACCGTCACCCCTTTCAGTGCGCAGGGCGGCCTTGATATCGACGCGCTCGGGCGACACTTCTCCCGCCTCAATGACTCCGGTATTGACACCCTGCTGGTGATGGGCAGCATTGGCGAGTTTGCCTCACTGACGCAGCAGGAGCGTTTACAGCTGATTCAGGAAGCCAGACCCTTGTCACCACTAAAAATGGTGGCGAACATCTCGGCAACCTGTATCCCGGACATGCTGACACTGGCCGAAGCCGCCTGGAAAAATGACTTTGACGCGGTGATGGTGCTGCCGCCCTACTACTACGGACAGACGCAACAGCAGCTGTTGCACTACTTCGAAGCGCTTGATGCGCAGCTGGGTGGCAAATGGTTTGCCTACAACTTCCCGGCTCGCACCGGCTGCGATCTGACGCCAACGCTGATTGCCGCTCTGGCGGCAAAGCTGCCCAACTTTGTCGGTATCAAAGATACGGTGGATTGCCTGTCGCATAACCGGGCAATGATTGAGGAGACCCGCAAGATACGCAGTGATTTTGCCGTGCTGTCAGGATATGACGAATACCTGCTTCCCAATCTGCTGGCGGGGGGGGCCGGGGTGATTTCAGGCCTGAATAATATTGTGCCGGAGTACTTCGCCGGAATGATGAACGCGTGGCGGACAGGCAATCTTCCTGAGCTGACGCGTCTGCAGCAGCAGATTGGTCGGCTGATGGCGATTTACAGTATCGGGGATGATTTTGTGACAACGATTAAAACGGCTGTAGCGCGTCGCTATGACTCAATGAGCAGTAATTCGCGTAATTACGGTGGTGCTCTGAACGCGGAACAGTGCGCCGCAATCGATCGGCTGTTCAGCTAAAAGAAAGGCGGGCGCATCCCTGCGCCCCGGATCTCAGTTCTTTTTTACAAACTCAGATTTTAATTTCATCGGGCCAAAACCGTCGATTTTACAGTCGATGTTGTGGTCCCCTTCAACCAGGCGAATGCTTTTCACTTTGGTGCCGATCTTCAACGATGAGGAACTGCCCTTCACCTTGAGATCTTTGATCACCGTGACGCTGTCGCCATCTGCCAGCAGATTGCCGTTGGCATCACGCACTTCCAGCGATCCGTTGCTGCTGTCCCCCTCTCCTTCGGTCCAGATATGGCCGCAGGAGGGGCAGTTGAGATTATCACCATCTTGCCAGGTGTAATCGGCGTGACAAGCTGGGCAGGCAGGTAAAGACATAACGACTCCAGAGGTATCAGTGGCTGTATGGCCTGAAAAAGGGCGTCATCATATAACCTTACAGTTAACAAGGATAGCCTTTATAACAGGCCGCCCTGCCGTGCCTTGCTCACCGCCTCACCCAGTTGCCATACCGCCATCGCATAATGAGTACTGTGGTTGTAGCGGGTAATGACATAGAAATTGGGTAAGCCGTACCAGTACTGGTAGCTGGTGCCTAAGTCGAGGCGCAGCAGACTGACCTGATTGTTACCGTCCAGCGAACCCTGAGGTGACAGGCCTGACGCCGCCAGCATGCTCACGCTGTAACGGGTTTTGAAGCCATCTTCCAGCATCGGTGCCTGACCGCTTGCCGGGACCGCCACATTTTCACCGCTGCGCCAGCCGTGTTTCTGGAAGTAGTGCGCCACGCTGCCGATCGCATCCACCGGATCCCACAGGTTTGCATGGCCGTCGCCGTTGAAATCAACCGCGTAATCATTGTAAGAGGAAGGCATAAACTGACCATAGCCCATCGCCCCGGCGAAAGAGCCTTTCAGCGCCAGCGGATCATCCTGCTCTTTACGCGACATCAGCAGGAAGGTTTCCAGCTCGCTGCTGAAGTACGCGGCACGGCGCGGATAGTTAAACGATAAGGTTGCAAGCGCATCCAGAATCCGCGTTTTCCCCATTACGCGACCCCAGCGGGTTTCCACGCCAATGATGCCGACAATGATTTCCGGCGGCACGCCATAGACCTGCTGCGCGCGTTGCAGCGCATCCTGATACTGGTTCCAGAACGCCACGCCGTTTTGCACGTTATCCGGCGTAATGAACTTGTTGCGATAGCGGATCCAGGCACCGTTAGGTCCCGGTGCAGGCGTATAGCTCGGTGCCTGACGATCCATCAGCCGCAGCACGTAATCAAGTCGCTTAGCCTGACCGATGATGTTGTGCAGCTGCTCACGGTCGAAGTCATGCTTCTCAACCATCTTATCGATAAACTGCTCTGCGGCCGGATTACCGGCAAAGTCGCCGAACATCGCCTGCCCGCTGTGCGACGGCTGCAGTAAGAAACCGCCCTGTGGCGCAGCCAGCATCTTCTGCTGGGAAGGAACGTCAGGTTTGCTGCTGCAGGAGGCCAGAAGCGGGATGAACGCAAGGAGGGCTAACTTGAGACGCATCGGTTATCCATAAACGAAGGGTAAATTCAGATGCGGTAATAGTAGTCGTTCAGCGCGTTGACATACAGTCCGGAATCTTAAAAAAACGTCAACGCAGCCGTGGGTTAACATGGCTGCGGGGCGGTATCTCCCCCCACAGCCTTTCCGGGATTAGCGGCGGTTTCTCACCAGCTGATAACGGCGGTTCAGATATTCAACTGGTGCGCTCCAGATATGCACCAGACGACAGAACGGGAACAGCAGGAACAGCGTCATGCCCAGTACCATGTGCACGCGATAGATAAACGCGACGCCCTCAAGATGTTGCGACGCACCACCGTGGAAGGTCACCACCGCCTGTGCCCAGCCCACCAGCTTCATCATCTCACTGCCGTCCAAATGCTGAGCAGAGAACGGAATGGTCAGAAGACCCAGCGTGGCCTGAGCCACCAGCAACGTCAGGATCAGAATGTCGCCGACGCTGCTGGTCGCCCGCACTCGTGGATTGGTCAGACGGCGCTTCAGCAGCAGCGCCCCACCCGCCAGCGTCATCGCACCGAACAGGCCACCGGCAATCATCGCCAGCTTCTGCTTCACGTCGATCGGCAGGAAGGATTCATACATCCAGTGCGGGGTCAGCATCCCGACGATATGACCGAAGAAGATACCGATGATGCCGATGTGGAAAAGGTTAGAGGCAAGCCGCATTCCTTTTTTGTCCAGCATCTGACTGGAACCGGCCCGCCAGCTGTACTGCCCGTAGTCATAGCGCAGCCAGCTCCCAACCAGAAAAACCGTTCCGGCCAGGTAAGGGTAAATATCGAAGAAGAAAGTGTTAATAAAATTCATGCTGATTCTCCTGTGGTGCGCGCCGTCGCCGCGGCGATATCCAGATACTGCGGCGCGACCGCATCGGCGAAGCGACGCTGATGCCTCGCCTGCTGCGCTGAGGCACAGCCCTGTTCGCCGAGAAATTTAATCTGCTCCTCTTCCCAGACCGCATCGAGTGCTGCCGGGGTATCATCACGCGCTTCCTGCGCCACCTGGGGCTTGAGGGCCGCAGGATCGACTGCGCTGCCGGACAGCGTCAGTAACACGGTGAACAGGTCAGCATAAGGACTCTGTCGCTCTTCCAGACGCGCGGCCAGCAAGGCCAGAATTGGCACGATGTCCTCCAGCCCCTGACGCGCGGCCTCATCGCTTTTGCAGGCGAGATATTCCAGGTAGAGCGGCAGATAATCGGGCAACTCTTTGCTGTCCAGTTCCAGACCGTCAGCCCGGTACTGTTCCAGCAGATCAACCATCGCCTGACCGCGATCGCGCGACTCACCGTGCACATGTTCAAACAGCAGCAGCGAGGTGGCGCGGCCGCGATCAAACAGTTCGCAGTAGTCAGCCTGCACATCCAGCATGGGCCGGGTGCAGAGCTGATTGATGAAGCGTACCAGCCGTGCGCTCTGTTGCAGGTTGAGTTCGCTGGCCTCTTCCAGCGCCGCGTTCAGGTCGGGATAGTGGGTAAACAGCGCCTCATCCGGGTAGTCCAGCAGACGCGACACAACACGCAGCGTGATCATGAGGCATCCTCCGGACGGCTGGTTTTCCTGCTGACGTCAATGGCATCAATACGGCGGCTGTTGAACAGGTTAAATTTGCTGTCGCTGCCGTGGCAGCCATCGCCAAAGCTGAAGCCACAGCCTTTGCTTTCCGGGAAGGCTTCACGCGCCAGTTCACGATGGCTGGAAGGCACCACAAAGCGATCTTCATAGTTAGCGATCGCCAGATAACGGTACATCTCCTGCGCCTGCGCTTCGGTCAGACCGACCTGCTCCAGCGCCCGGACATCATGCTCACCGTCCACGCTTTCTGCGCGCTTGTAATGGCGCATCGCCAGCATGCGTTTCAGTGCCAGCAGCACCGGTGCGGTGTCGCCTGCGGTCAGCAGGTTCGCCAGGTACTCAACCGGAATGCGCAGGCTTTCCACATCCGGCAGCACGCCGGTATGCGCCAGCGCCCCGCCATCCACCGCCGACTGAATCGGTGATAATGGCGGCACATACCAGACCATCGGCAGCGTGCGGTATTCAGGATGAAGCGGCAGCGCCAGCTTCCATTCCATCGCCATTTTGTAGACCGGAGAGCGTTGCGCGGCGTCGATCACGCTCTGCGCAACGCCATCTTTCAGTGCCTGGGCGATCACGGCCGGATCGTGGGGATCAAGGAAGATATCCAGCTGGCTCTGATAGAGATCTTTCTCGTTTTCCACTGCGGCCGCCTGTTCAATGCGGTCAGCGTCATAGAGCAGCACGCCGAGATAGCGGATGCGGCCGACACAGGTTTCCGAGCAGACGGTGGGCTGGCCCGCTTCAATACGTGGATAACAGAAAATGCATTTTTCCGATTTGCCGCTTTTCCAGTTGAAGTAGATCTTCTTGTAAGGACAGCCGGTCAGGCACATCCGCCAGCCGCGACATTTATCCTGGTCGATCAGCACAATGCCATCTTCGCCGCGCTTGTAGATCGCGCCACTGGGGCAGGTCGCCACGCACGCCGGGTTGAGGCAGTGCTCACACAGGCGCGGCAGATACATCATGAAGGTATGCTCAAACTGGCCGTAGATCTCCTTCTGGATATTATCGAAGTTCTTATCCTGCGAGCGCTTGGCAAATTCGCCGCCAAGGATCTCTTCCCAGTTCGGGCCGTTTTCGATCTTTTTCATCCGCTCACCGGTGATCAGTGAGCGCGGACGTGCGATCGGCTGATGTTTACCGGCAGGCGCGTTGTGCAGATGCTGATAATCGAAATCGAACGGCTCGTAGTAATCATCCAGTGCAGGCACATCCGGGTTAGCGAAGATCTTCGACAGCAGGCCGACGCGACTGCCCATGCGCGGCTCCAGCTTGCCGTTGATCTTACGGATCCAGCCACCCTTCCATTTCTGCTGATTTTCCCAGGCGTGCGGATAGCCGACGCCAGGTTTGCTTTCGACGTTATTGAACCAGGCGTATTCCATGCCCTCGCGACTGGTCCAGACGTTTTTACAGGTCACCGAACAGGTGTGGCAGCCGATACATTTGTCGAGATTCAGCACCATGCCGACCTGTGAACGAATTTTCATGGTTTTACCTCCTGCTGGCTGCCCTGGCAGGCATCGTTGCCTTCCCCATCTAACCAGTTAATGTTGTTCATTTTTCTGACCACCACGAACTCATCGCGGTTAGAGCCGACGGTGCCGTAGTAGTTAAAGCCCCAGGAGAGCTGGGCATAACCGCCGATCATATGGGTCGGTTTCGGGCAGGTTCGCGTCACGGAGTTATGGATGCCGCCGCGCTGGCTGGTGATCTCCGAACCGGGGATATTCACGATGCGTTCCTGAGCGTGATACATCATGGTCATACCGGCCGGGATACGCTGGCTCACCACCGCACGCGCGGTCAGTGCACCGTTGGCGTTGAACGCCTCGATCCAGTCGTTATCCACAATGCCCAGCTCGCGGGCGTCATCTTCACTCATCCAGACAATCGGGCCGCCGCGTGATAGCGTCAGCATCAGCAGGTTGTCGCTGTAGGTGGAGTGAATGCCCCATTTCTGATGTGGCGTCAGGAAGTTCAGCGCCTTCTCCGGGTTACCGTTGGGTTTGCTGTTCAGCAACGGCTTCGCCGCACGGGTATCAATTGGCGGACGATAAACCATCAGGCTCTCACCGAAGGCGCGCATCCACTCATGGTCCTGATAGAGCTGCTGACGACCGCTCAGGGTACGCCACGGGATCAGCTCATGAACGTTGGTGTAGCAGGCGTTGTAGGAGACATGTTCATCTTCCAGACCTGACCAGGTCGGACTGGAGATAATTTTGCGCGGCTGTGCCTGGATATCGCGGAAGCGGATCTTCTCATCTTCTTTGTTCAGTGCCAGATGCGTGTGGTCACGACCGGTAATCGCCCCCAGCGCCTGCCAGGCTTTCACCGCCACCTGACCGTTGGTTTCTGGTGCCAGTGCCAGGATCACTTCTGCTGCATCGATCGCCGTGTCAATATTTGGCCGCCCCGCTGCCGGACCATCGGCTTTGACATAGTTAAGCAGCTTGAGGAAATCGACCTCTTTGCTGGTGTTCCAGCTGATGCCTTTGCCGCCGTTACCCAGGGTATCCAGCAACGGTCCCAGCGAGGTAAAGCGTTCCCAGATCGCCGGATAGTCGCGCTCTACCACCATAATGTGTGGCGCGGTTTTGCCCGGAATCAGGTCGCACTCGCCTTTTTTCCAGTCTTTAGTCTCGAACGGCTGCGCCAGTTCGGCCGGTGAGTCATGCAACACCGGCAGCGTCACCACATCCGTTTCAACACCTAAATGGCCAGGGCAGAGATCGGAGAAGGCTTTCGCGATGCCTTTATAAATCTCCCAGTCGCTTTTTGAATCCCAGGCCGGGTCGACGGCCGCCGACAGCGGATGAATAAACGGATGCATATCCGAGGTATTCATATCGTCTTTTTCATACCAGGTGGCGGTTGGCAGTACGACATCGGAGTAGAGACAGGTGCTCGACATACGGAAGTCGAGTGTGACCACCAGATCCAGCTTGCCTTCGGCACCCTGATCCAGCCATTCCACTTCTTCCGGCTTCACGCGGCCCTGCTGACCTAAATCTTTACCCTGAATGCCGTTTTCGGTGCCCAGCAGGTACTTGAGCATGTACTCATGCCCTTTACCTGAGGAGCCGAGCAGGTTAGAGCGCCAGACAAACAGGTTACGCGGGAAGTTCTGCGGGTCGTCCGGCTGTTCAGCGGCAAACCGCATGGTGCCCTGCTTCAGGCTTTCCACGGTGTAATCCAGCGGGGACTGACCGGCGGCTTTCGCCTGCGCCGCGATGTGCAGCGGGTTGACGTTAAGCTGCGGTGCGGAAGGCAGCCAGCCCATGCGTTCGGCACGCACGTTGAGGTCGATCAGGCTGCCGCTGTAGCGACTTTTATCCGCCAGCGGTGACAGCAGTTCGCTGGTAGCCAGGGTTTCATAGCGCCACTGACTGGAGTGGTTGTAGAAGAAAGAGGTGCTGTTCATCTGACGCGGCGGACGCTGCCAGTCGAGGCCAAAGGCCAGCGGGGTCCAGCCAGTCTGTGGACGGAGTTTCTCCTGACCGACATAGTGCGCCCAGCCCCCGCCGCTCTGACCGACGCAGCCGCAGAAAATCAGCATGTTCATCAGGCCGCGGTAGTTCATGTCCATGTGGTACCAGTGGTTCATACCGGCACCGACGATAATCATTGAACGGCCACGGGTTTTCTCGGCGTTTTCGGCAAACTCACGGGCAATGCGGATGATGTTCTGCCGGGAAACACCCGTAATCTGCTCTGCCCAGGCCGGACTGTAGGCTTTAATTTCGTCGTAGCTTTGCGCGCAGTTAGTATCATCAAGGCCGCGATCCAGACCGTAGTTCGCCAGCGTCAGATCGTAGACGCTGGTGACCAGCGCTTCACTGCCATCCGCCAGTTTCAGGCGTTTCACCGGCAGCTTGTGCAGCAGAATCTCATCCAGCGCGACACTGTTAAAATGCTCGCTGGTGATGCCGCCAAAGTAAGGGAAACCGACTTCAACGACCTCATCGTGGCTGCCGAGCAGGCTGAGTTGCAGCTCCACTTCTTTTTGTGACAGGCCGTCGCGCTGCTCCAGGTTCCATTTCCCTTTTTCGCCCCAGCGGAAGCCGATAGAGCCCTGCGGCGCAATCAATTCACCGGTCGCCTGATCCAGCGCCACGGTTTTCCACTCCGGGTTATTCTCCTGACCCAGACCCTCCACCAGATCGCTGGCGCGCAGCTGACGGCCTGCGGCGTAGTAGCCGCCCTCGCGTGGCTCCAGCATGACCAGCATCGGCATATCGGTGTAGCGGCGCACATAGTCGCGGAAATAACCGACTTCGCGATCAAGATGAAACTCTTTCAGCATCACATGGCCCATCGCCAGCGCCATCGCGCTGTCGGTGCCCTGCTTCGGACTCAGCCACTGGTCGCACAGCTTCGCGACTTCTGCATAGTCCGGGGTGATTGCCACGGTTTTTGTCCCTTTATAGCGGACTTCCGTAAAGAAGTGCGCATCCGGGGTACGGGTCTGCGGCACGTTGGAGCCCCAGGCAATAATGTAAGAGGAGTTGTACCAGTCGGCCGATTCCGGCACGTCGGTCTGCTCGCCCCAGGTCATCGGTGACGCAGGCGGCAGATCGCAATACCAGTCATAGAAGCTCAGGCAGGTTCCGCCGATCAGTGACAGATAACGAGCGCCGGCAGCGTAAGAGACCATCGACATCGCCGGAATCGGCGAGAATCCCATAATTCGGTCAGGGCCGTAGGTCTTCGCGGTGCAGATGTTCGCAGCAGCGATCATCTCGTTCACTTCCTGCCAGCTGGAACGCACAAAGCCGCCACGTCCGCGCGCCTGCTTGTAGCTTTTCGCTTTCTCTGGATTGCTGATAATGGATGCCCATGCCTCCACCGGATCGCTGTGCTGCGCTTTCGCGTCGCGCCACAGCTGAATCAGCTTCTTACGCATCAGCGGATATTTCAGGCGGTTAGCGCTGTAGAGATACCAGGAGTAGCTGGCTCCACGTGGGCAACCACGCGGCTCATGGTTAGGCAGATCGGGACGCGTACGCGGATAGTCGGTCTGCTGGGTCTCCCAGGTGACCAATCCATTTTTGACGTAGATTTTCCAGCTGCAGGAGCCGGTACAGTTAACACCGTGGGTAGAGCGTACGACTTTATCGTGCTGCCAGCGGCTGCGATAACCATCTTCCCAGTCGCGGTTACTGTTTAAAGTCTGCCCATGCTGGCCGGAAAAGGGCTCAGCCAGCTGTTTGAAATAACGAAATCGATCAAGAAACTTGCTCATCCGGAATACTCCTGAAGGCCTGGTATGACATTGCTGACTCTGCATCTGTCGCGATACAGAAAGTAAAATGGTGCCGGTGCGCCACACCGGCTTTGTCGTTATCAGGCGCGGGCTTTTCGTCCGTAAACCAGCCAGGTCACGGCGATGCAGCAGAGATAGAAGACCAGGAAGATTTTCATCGCGCCAGCAGGTGAACCTGTCATGGCAAGCGACAGGCCAAAGGTCTGTGGAATAAAGAAGCCGCCCAGTGCACCAATGGCGGAGATAAAGCCCAGCGCAGCCGAGGTTTCAGTTGCCGCTTCACGCTGCGCATGCGCATCGTCACCACCTTCAGCTTTGATACGTTCCAGCGTCAGCTTGCGGAAGATCACCGCAATCATCTGGTAGGTGGAGCCACTGCCCAGACCGGCGGTCAGAAACAGGCCCATAAACACGGCGAAGAAGGCAATGAACGAGCCATCATGTCCATCTCCCGGCAGTGTGAGGAACAACAGTGCGGCAAACAGCGCCATCAGGATGTAGTTAACCAGCGTGACGCGGGTACCGCCGAGGCGGTCAGAAACGATGCCGCCTGCTGAACGGGCCAGCGCACCAATTAACGGGCCGAAAAAGGCGTAATGCATGATCACAACATCTGGAAACTGCGTTTTCGTCAGCATGGCGAAACCAGCAGAAAATCCGATAAAGGAACCGAAGGTCGCCAGATAGAGCAGTGCCATAATCCACAAATGTGGACGTTTCAGCACCGGCAACTGCTCACGCAGCGAGGATTTCGCCGCCGCGAGATCGTTCATGCCGAACCAGGCTGCGAGCGTGCCGATCGCCAGGAAAGGCACCCAGATCCAGGACGCATTTTCCAGCCAGATGCTGTCGCCGGTGACGGTGGTTTGACCCACATCGGCAAAGCCAAAAATGGCACAGGAGATTGCCAGCGGTGCGACAAACTGCATCACGCTGACGCCAAGATTACCAAGGCCGCCGTTGATACCCAGCGCGCCCCCCTGATGGGCTTTAGGGAAGAAGAAGCTGATGTTGCCCATGCTCGAAGCAAAGTTAGCGCCACCAAATCCGCACAGCAGGGAGATCACCATAAATGTGGCGAATGAGGTCTGGCTGTCCTGTACCGCAAAGCCGAGCCACAGGCAGGGGATAATCAGGATGCCGGTGCTGAAAGCAGTCCAGCGGCGACCACCAAAGATGGGAATAACAAAAGAGTAAGGCACACGCAGCAGCGCGCCGGACACAGACGGCAGCGCGGTCAGCAAAAAGAGCTGCTCCGTAGTGAAGTTAAAGCCGACTTTATTCAGATTCACCGCGACGGTGCTGAACAGCATCCAGACGCAGAAGCCCAGCAGCAGGCAAAAAACAGAAATCCACAGGTTACGGCTGGCGATACGCTTGCCGCGCGTCTGCCAGAACGCCTCATTTTCAGGTTGCCAGTCCTGGATTAACGCGCCGCGCGTCGGGGTTTGCAATGGGGCAGATTGGGTCATAAATCTCTCATCAGCAGAATAATAATTGTGCATATCCTGCGCATCCGGCCTGGTGGCTTGCTTGATACAAATCAACGGCAATGCAGGTTACAAAGGCGTGGCAATCTCAGCTCATCCCGGTTAAGTAGTTAACTGAATGCAGATAAACCTTATAAATCATGCGGTTTAATTGCAGCTGCGAACATCTTCAGCAAAAGGGCATCTGAATGGAAATAAAGGAGTAGTCCTTTGGGAGTATATAGCGACCCCGCTTCACCGGTAAGATAGGCACCTTCGCCCGTACAGGGCTGGCGTATAGGACAGGAAAGATTGTGACGGCAGAGAAATTTACGCTCTTATTAATCGATGATCATCCTATGCTGCGCAACGGTCTGAAGCAGCTGATTGCGCTGGATGAACGACTGCAGGTAGTGGCCGAAGCGGGTAACGGCATTGATGGTCTGGCGCTGGCACAACAGCACGATCCCGACCTGATCCTGCTGGATCTTAATATGCCCGGTCTGAGCGGGCTGGATACCCTCACCCAACTGCGCGAAATCGCCCTTTCTGGCCGGGTGGTGGTGTTCAGCGTTTCCGATAATGAAGAGGATGTGGTCAGCGCGCTGAAGCGCGGTGCGGATGGTTATCTGCTGAAAGATATGGAACCCGAAGCCTTGCTGAAAGCGCTGCATCAGGCGGCCGCCGGGCAGATCGTACTGAGCGAAGCGTTAACCCCAATTCTGGTTGCGCGGTTGCGCAATTCACAGCCTGCGCAGACGCGCGATATCAGCCAGCTGACCCGACGTGAACGCGACATCCTGCAACTGATCAGCGATGGAATGACCAACAAAGCGATTGCCCGCAAACTGGCTATCAGTGAAAGCACGGTCAAGGTTCACGTCAAATATCTGCTGAAAAAAATGAACCTCAAATCCCGCCTTGAAGCCGCCGTCTGGGCGCTGCAGAACGGGCTGCACTGAGTATTTTCCTTCTGCTGTGCGCTGTAGCGCCGCCCCTTCCGCCATAAACTGACGCAGAAATCGCGAGCCGCCTCGCAGCACCGCGCCAGCATCATGAAAAACGCCACTTTTCTGTCGCCAGCCGTCGCCACATTTGCCAGGATGCCTGTCAGGTTATACCCGGTCAGGATCAGGGCGATTATCAGGCTGGCATATGCCCTGCCCTATTCGTTATCATCTGGTTATCCTGCGCGCCGACGCGAATCCTTTCGGTTTCATGGGCGTTGACCGCCAGAAATTTACCGCATTAAAGATGAGTTAAAACCTTATGCAAGAGCCAACCGAAAAGGACTTTCCTTCCCATACGCCCATGATGCAGCAGTACCTGCGCCTCAAGGCTGAGCATCCTGATATTCTGCTGTTTTACCGTATGGGTGACTTCTACGAGCTGTTTTATGACGACGCAAAACGCGCCTCACAGCTGCTGGAGATTTCACTCACCAAACGCGGCGCGTCCGCGGGCGAACCGATCCCGATGGCAGGTGTGCCCTATCATGCGGTTGAAGGCTATCTGGCTAAGCTGGTTCAGCTGGGCGAATCGGTTGCCATCTGCGAGCAGATAGGCGATCCGGCGCTGAGCAAAGGACCGGTCGAGCGCAAAGTGGTGCGCATTGTAACACCCGGCACCATCAGTGATGAGGCGCTATTGCAGGAGCGGCATGACAATCTGCTGGCGGCGATTGTGCAAAGTCCGCGCGGTTTTGGCTACGCCACGCTGGATATCAGCTCAGGCCGTTTTCGATTAAGCGAACCGGCTGATGCCGAAACCATGGCGGCAGAGCTACAGCGCACCAATCCTGCTGAGCTGCTCTACCCTGAAGATTTTCAGGCGATGTCGCTGATCGATCAGCGTCGTGGCCTGCGCCGTCGTCCGCTGTGGGAGTTTGAAATTGACACCGCGCGCCAGCAGCTGAATCTGCAGTTCGGCACCCGCGACCTCAATGGCTTCGGCGTAGAGAACGCGCACCTCGGACTGAGTGCGGCGGGCTGCCTGTTGCAATATGTCAAAGATACCCAGCGCACCACGCTGCCCCACATCCGCTCGCTGAGCATGGAGCGGCAGCAGGACAGCATCATCATGGATGCCGCCACCCGCCGCAATCTGGAGATTACCCAGAACCTGGCTGGCGGTACTGACAACACCTTAGCGGCTGTGCTGGATAAAACCGTCACCCCGATGGGCAGCCGGATGCTGAAGCGCTGGTTGCATATGCCGCTGCGTGATGTGCGCATCATTAACCAGCGTCAGGAGTCGATTGCTGAACTGCAGAATCTCAGCGACGTGCTGCAGCCGGTGCTGCGTCAGGTCGGCGATCTGGAACGTATCCTGGCACGTCTCGCACTGCGCACTGCGCGTCCGCGCGACCTGGCCCGCATGCGTCATGCGTTTCAACAACTGCCGGAACTCAACCAACTGCTGGCCGACGTTAAAGCGCCACAGCTACAGAAGCTGCGCACGCAGATGGGCGAATTCAGCGCGTTACGTGAGCTGCTGGAACAGGCGGTGATTGAGTCACCGCCGGTGCTGATTCGCGACGGCGGGGTGATTGCGCCAGGCTACAACGCGGAGCTGGATGAGTGGCGCGCGCTGGCCGATGGCGCTACCGACTACCTTGACCGGCTGGAGATCCGTGAACGCGAGAAGTTGGGACTGGATACGCTGAAGGTCGGCTTTAACGGTGTGCATGGTTATTACATCCAGGTGAGTCGGGGACAGAGTCATCAGGTTCCGATGCACTATGTCCGTCGTCAGACGCTGAAAAACGCTGAGCGCTACATCATCCCGGAACTGAAAGAGTACGAAGATAAAGTTCTCACCTCGAAGGGTAAAGCCCTGTCGCTGGAGAAGAGCCTGTATGAGGCGCTGTTCGATCAGCTGCTGCCGCACCTTGAAGCGCTACAGCTGAGTGCCGCCGCGCTGGCCGAACTGGACGTGTTGAGCAACCTGGCAGAACGTGCCTGGACCCTGAACTACTGCCGTCCTGTGCTGCAGGATAAAGCCGGCATTAAAATCAGTGGCGGTCGCCATCCGGTGGTTGAGCAGGTCCTGAAAGAGCCGTTTATTGCTAACCCGCTGTCACTGGCACCCCAGCGCAGAATGCTGATTATTACCGGTCCTAACATGGGTGGTAAAAGTACCTATATGCGACAGGCGGCACTGATTGCGCTGATGGCATGGATTGGCAGTTTCGTTCCTGCCGATGAGACGCTGATTGGACCACTGGATCGCATCTTTACCCGCGTCGGTGCCGCTGACGATCTCGCCTCCGGGCGCTCGACCTTTATGGTTGAGATGACCGAAACCGCAAACATCCTGCATAACGCCACTGAAAACAGTCTGGTGCTAATGGATGAGATTGGACGCGGCACCTCGACCTACGACGGTTTATCGCTGGCCTGGGCATGCGCCGAAAACCTGGCGAACCGCATCAAGGCGATGACGCTGTTTGCCACCCACTACTTTGAGCTGACAACATTGCCGGAAAAAATGGAAGGCGTGGTCAACGTCCATCTGGATGCGGTTGAGCATGGCGACACTATTGCCTTTATGCACAGCGTTCAGGAAGGTGCAGCGAGCAAGAGTTATGGTCTGGCCGTAGCCGCGCTGGCCGGCGTGCCTAAAGAGGTGATCAAGCGAGCGCGCAACAAGCTGAAAGAGCTGGAAACCGTTTCAAATCACTCGGCATCATCAACGGTAGATGGTTCTCAGCTGCCGCTGCTGGTTGAAGAGACCTCGCCAGCGGTGGAGGCGCTTGAGGCGCTGGATCCGGATACGCTGACACCGCGTCAGGCGCTCGACTGGATTTACCGGCTTAAATCACTGGTGTGATAGCACGCCGCATCGTGTGAACGCACGGTGCGGCGCTGGCACACTTCTGTAAATCACTTTTCTGCAGGCATAAAAAAAACGGTGGTTTTCACCACCGCTTTTTGCATTCGAACTCAGACCATCTTACAGACGATTATTCACGAAACAGTGCTTCGATGCTGAGGCCCTGCGCCTGCAGGATTTCTCGCAGACGGCGCAAACCTTCAACCTGAATCTGACGTACACGCTCACGGGTTAAGCCGATTTCACGACCCACATCCTCAAGCGTTGCCGCTTCATAGCCTAACAGGCCGAAACGACGTGCCAGCACTTCACGCTGCTTGGCGTTCAGTTCGAACAGCCATTTGACGATGCTTTGTTTCATATCATCGTCCTGCGTGGTGTCTTCAGGGCCGTTGTCTTTCTCATCGGCCAGAATATCCAGCAGCGCTTTTTCAGAATCACCGCCCAATGGCGTATCAACTGAGGTAATGCGTTCGTTGAGACGTAACATACGGCTTACGTCCTCAACAGGTTTATCAAGCTGATCGGCGATCTCTTCCGCACTCGGCTCATGGTCGAGCTTGTGGGAAAGTTCACGCGCAGTTCGCAGATAAACATTCAGTTCTTTTACAATGTGAATCGGCAGACGAATGGTACGGGTTTGATTCATGATCGCCCGTTCAATGGTCTGACGAATCCACCAGGTAGCATAGGTTGAGAAACGGAACCCGCGCTCGGGGTCAAATTTCTCAACGGCACGAATCAGGCCGAGGTTACCTTCTTCAATCAGGTCCAGCAGGGCTAAACCACGATTGCTGTAACGACGGGCGATTTTCACTACCAGGCGTAAGTTACTTTCGATCATGCGGCGACGGGAAGGGATGTCACCTCTCAATGCACGGCGAGCGAAGAAAACTTCTTCCTCTGCCGTTAACAACGGAGAATAGCCAATCTCCCCAAGATAGAGCTGCGTCGCATCTAATACACGCTGCGTCGCACCCTGTGATAGCAACTCTTCTTCCGCTACGTCGCTATCACTGGCTTCGTTTTCAACGAGTGCCTTCTCGTCAAAAATTTCAGCTCCATTCTCATCGAATTCCGCGTTCTCATGTAACTCGTTTACTTTCAGCGTATTCTGGCTCATAAGCGGCTCCTACCCGTGATTCCAGGGCAGAACATAAAACAGTTTTGTTCTGCCGGATTATCGCTGCGGTAAATAACGCAACGGGTTTACGGATTTCCCCTTGTAACGAATTTCAAAGTGTAATCTGACTGAACTGGTTCCGGTGCTACCCATGGTAGCGATCTTTTGCCCCGCCTTAACTTCCTGTTGTTCCCGAACCAGCATTGTATCGTTGTGGGCGTAGGCGCTCAGGTAATCATCGTTGTGTTTAATGATGATCAAATTACCGTAACCCCGGAGTGCGTTACCTGCGTAAACCACTCGTCCTGAAGCAGTGGCAACCACAGATTGTCCGCGCGTCCCGGCGATATCGATACCTTTATTGCCACCTTCGGCGGCAGAGAAGTTATCGATAATCTTCCCGTCAGTCGGCCAGCGCCAGCTTCCGACCGGCGTTGAACTGTTGGTAGTACTGCTAACCGTTGGGGGTGCGGTAATCACCGGAGCTGTTGTCGTTGCAACATTTGCTCCTTTCGAAGGCAACAATTTGCTGCCACCCGAATTACCTGAATCATCAGAATACGTAATAACAGGTTGCTGTGCAACAGCAGGCGATTTAATTTGTGGCGCGGCCGGCACGCCGCCCTGCGTTGCATCAGCAACGGTAATGGGATTTCCACCGGTAATCGGCTGGCCCGATCCGTTACCAATCTGTAAAGTCTGGCCTACATTCAGGCTATATGGCGCGGCAACGTTATTGCGCTGGGCTAAATCACGGAAATCATTGCCGGTAATCCAGGCAATGTAAAACAAGGTGTCTCCGCGCTTAACGGTATACGTTTCACCGGAGTAGCTACCCTTAGGAATATTCTGGTAACTGCGGTTGTACACTATCCGGCCGTTCTGCGTCTCAACATTACTGTTGGTACTAATCATTCCACCATTGCTGGGAACAGATGCTGAATTTCTGCTTAACATTTGTCCCTGAGACGGCGCGGCAGGAACACCACCCGAAACCGGGCCTGCGCCAGCCTGGCTGTTCATCATGCCACCATCATCGCCAACGCGACTGATGGGTGCCTGTGAGTTGTCGCCGGAGCTACAGCCTGCAAGCCAGAATCCTACCAGTGAAAGTGCCGCCAGACGGCGTAACTGAAAAAGTGTGCTTCCCGTGCTCATTAATCCCCCGTGATGGCAACGCTGATCTATCTGTTTCACTGTACCGGCCAGCAGAATGCTCTGCGCGGCGCGATAAAATCTGTGTTTTCGTTGAATAAACTGGATAGTAACAATATCAACCAGGTGGTGCCATGAAACAGTTGTGAAGAAATACGAAGAGCGTCAGGCGAGATCGCCCTGCACCAGCGGAACAAAACGCACCGGTTCAATGATCTCTTCCGTAACTTCTGCGCCCTGGCGGCGCAGGCGCTTCAGTACCTGCTGATCTTCGCCAACCGGCAGCACCATAATGCCGCCTTCTGCCAGTTGTGCTATCAGCGCATTCGGAATTTCCGGTGGAGCGGCTGTAACGATAATGGCATCGAACGGCCCGCGAGAAGGCCAGCCCTGCCAGCCATCGCCATGGCGGGTTGAGACATTATGCAGATCCAGCTGTTTCAGACGACGCTTGGCCTGCCACTGCAGCCCTTTGATGCGTTCCACTGAATAAACATGGTCTACCAGATGGGCAAGAATCGCTGTCTGATACCCGGACCCCGTACCAATCTCCAGTACACGCGAATGCGGATTCAGGCCGAGTAACGCGGTCATCCGCGCGACCATATAGGGCTGTGAGATCGTCTGACCGGAGCCGATAGGCAAGGCTACATTGTCCCAGGCTTTATGCTCAAACGCCTCGTCAATAAACCGTTCGCGTGGCACCTCGCTGATGGCTTTCAGCAGGTTCTCATCATCAATACCCTGCTGACGCAGTTGTGACAGCAATGTCTCAATACGCCGATTCACCATGCCAGGTTCACCTCAGCTTTAGCCAGCCAGTCACTGAGCACATTCTGCGCGCTGTGCGCCGTTAAATCGACATGTAGTGCGGTCACAGAAACGTAGCCCTGATCCACGGCGGCAAAGTCCGTATCCGGGCCCGCATCCAGTTTTTCGCCCGGCGGGCCAATCCAGTAGAGGGTATTGCCACGCGGATCCTGCTGCGCAATCACCTGATCCGCTGGATGGCGACTGCCACAGCGCGTCACGCGGATGCCTTTAAGTTCGGCCAGCGGCAGATCGGGGACATTGATGTTGAGAATGCGGCCGGTGCGCAGCGGTTCATGCGTCAGCGCCCTGAGGATTGCGCAGGTCACCGCTGCCGCAGTGGCGTAGTGCTGATGGCCGTTAAGCGAAACCGCTATCGCCGGTAAACCAAGATGTCGCCCTTCCATCGCCGCCGCCACCGTGCCGGAGTAGATGACATCATCGCCCAGATTAGGGCCGGCATTGATGCCTGACACCACAATGTCAGGACGCGGCTGCATCAGCGCATTCACCCCCAGATAGACGCAATCGGTCGGGGTGCCCATCTGAACCGCGATATCGCCGTTTTCATGGGTGAAAGTACGCAGAGGTGTTTCCAGCGTTAAGGAGTTGGAGGCACCGCTTCGGTTACGATCGGGAGCAACAACCTGCACGTCAGCAATCTGCCGCAGAGCGTTTGCCAGAGTCTGAATGCCTGGCGCATGAATGCCGTCATCGTTGCTGAGCAATATCCGCATTTCGTTCTGACCTTTTTTTATTCGACTGGTCGCCGTGACTGAACCTGTTTCAACGGCATGGCAACAGGTGATGAATGGACAGCGATTTTTGCATTCTAGCGAGGCACGCAAGGAAGTGGTAGGCGTAAATCACACGACGGTGGGGGTTTGCCGCAACATTACCCACAAGTCGGGTCATGTTGCAGCGAAGATTACTCATCAGGCTGATCGGGCGCATCCGTTTGAGTCAGCAGCTCCCGGACCACGCTGGTGGCAAAGCTACCCGCAGGCAGCCAGAACGCCAGTTCCAGCGTGACGTCATCCCACCAGCTCCATTGCATATCGCGCGGCACCACCAGCATGGCGCGGCGGGCGGCATCGACCTTCTCACGTTCCATTAATTCCAGCAGCAGCGACTCATCCGCCAGCGCCTGCTGCTCAAAGGCCAGCGCGTCAGCCTGCGGGCCAGGTTCACCGCGTCCGGGCAGCGGCGCGGTAATGCGCAGCTCATGCTGTTCAACCCGGCGCTGTGACTCTGCAAGTTCATCAGGCTGGGCAACAAACCAGCTGCCACGGCCAGTCAGCTGCAAAGCATCGCCGTTGAGCACCTGCGTCAGGCTGCCCTGCTGTTGCAGACGCGCACTGGTCACCTGATTAAACAGCGCACTGCGTGCGGCAGAAAGCATCAGGCTGCGCTTGTTGCGGTCGCGAATAATGATCTCATTGCGCGCCCACTTTTCCGCCATCTCCAGGTTATTGCCGCCGCGACCAAAACGCTGTTCACCAAAATAGTTGGGCGCGCCCGCATCGCGAATCTGCGCCAGACGCGTTTCAACCGCATCACGATCGCTGATCTGGCGAATGACCAGCCGGAACGCATTCCCTGCCAGTGCGCCGATGCGCAGCTTACGCTTGTGGCGTACCACCTGCAGAATGTCGACGCCCTCAAGCGAAAAACCACGCAGATCGGGCATCGCATTGCCTGGCAGACGAAAACAGAGGGTCTGCTCCGTGACCGCATGGCGGTCTTTCATCCCGGCATAGCTCATGTCGCGCTGATGAATACCAAGATACTTAGCCAGCGCCTCCGCCACAAAGCGGGTATTGGCCCCGACCTTACGGATACGCACCAGCAGATGCTCACCTTCCCCATCCGCGCCATACCCGAGGTCTTCCACCACCACGAAATCTTCCGGGTTGGCTTTGATCACGCCGGAAGCGACGGGCGTGCCGTGCAGGTAATTCAGCGTCATTGGCTGTCAGCTTTCAGAACTAACGCGACCGCTTCACAGGCGATGCCTTCGCCGCGCCCGGTAAAGCCGAGCTTCTCGGTGGTGGTCGCTTTAACGTTGACCGCATCCATATGGCAGCCTAAATCTTCTGCAATGTTGATGCGCATCTGTGGCACGTGCGGCAGCATTTTCGGAGCCTGAGCAATAATCGTAACGTCGACATTACCGATACGATAGCCTTTGGCTTCGATACGACGCCAGGCCTCTCGCAACAGGCCGCGGCTGTCTGCCCCTTTAAAGGCCGGATCGGTGTCGGGAAACAGCTTGCCGATGTCGCCCATCGCTACTGCGCCAAGCAGCGCGTCAGTCAGCGCATGCAGCGCTACATCGCCATCCGAATGGGCGATAAAACCGTGTTCAAACGGGATCCGCACACCGCCAATCACTAACGGACCTTCTCCGCCAAAGGCGTGAACGTCAAAACCGTGACCGATACGCATCATGCGCTCTCCTTTAATTGAATCTGACTCAGATAAAAAGCCGCCAGCGCCAGATCTTCTGGCCGGGTGACTTTGATGTTATCACTGCGTCCGCTGACTAACAGCGGATGGTAGCCGCAATACTCTAGCGCCGACGCTTCATCGGTGATGGTCGCGCCTTCTGCCAGCGCCCGCGTCAGGCAGGCGGTAAGCAGTGCATGAGGGAAAAATTGCGGTGTTAAGGCGTGCCAGAGATCGTCACGTTCTACGGTATGGGCCACTGCCGCTTTGCCCGGCTCGCCCCGCTTCATCGTGTCGCGCACGGGCGCGGCCAGAATTCCGCCTACGTGGCTCTGTTCGCGCACGTTGAGCAGTTGCTGGAGATCGTCGGGATGCAGACAGGGACGCGCAGCGTCATGGACCAGCACCCAGGCGGAACCCTGTGCGGCCTGGAGTCCTGCCAGCACCGATTCGGCACGGGTCTCTCCGCCTGTGACCCTGACCACGCGCGGATCGCGTGCCAGCGGCAGGGAAGCAAAGTGCTCGTCATCGGGGCTAAGGGCAACAATCACCTGTCTGATAGCGGGATGGGAAAACAGACGTGCAATGCTGTGTTCCAGAAGGGTGTACTGACCAATCGTCAGATACTGCTTTGGACAGGTTGCCTGCATGCGGCTGCCGATCCCGGCAGCGGGCACCACGGCAATCACATCCGCAAGGGAGGCCAGAGTGTTCATGTTTTATCGTTGTAGGTTTTGCGCTGATTGTTGCGCGTTGCGTTTATTCTGGTCAGGCACCAGACGATAGAAGGTCTCACCGGGCTTAATCATGCCCAGTTCATTGCGCGCACGCTCCTCGATCGCTTCCGAGCCGCCATTGAGGTCATCAATTTCGGCAAACAGCTGATCGTTTCGCGATTTCAGTTTGGCATTGTTTGCCTGTTGCACCGCGACATCATCATTGACGCGCGTATAGTCATGGATGCCATTTTTCCCCAGCCACAATGAATATTGCAGCCAGCCTAGCAGCACCAATAACAGTAACGTCAGTTTTCCCATCCCGCCCCCTAAAAACGGCCCAATCATCCCATAACTTTGCACAGGACTCCACACCAGCGGCGAAAATGGCATGCTTTGCTGCGCGTCCGGGTAATCAGTACCGATTCTGGCGGGAAAAGATTTGTAACCTGCCGATGCGTTTGCACATCAGCACAAGCGCAGTGATGGCTTACCAGCCAGAAAGAAATGAGAACATTAACCAGAAGAGCGTGACCACCATAATCACTGTGGCAAGCGCGGCCCAGAGCCACTGCCCGCTCAGCAGCGTATTCAGTGCAATACCCGTCACCACAGCGACCGGCAACAGCGCCAGAAAGAATGGCCAGGTATAGAGAAAGAAAAACAGCGTGTTAGAGCCGAACAGCAGGAATGGAATCGCCAGCGCACACCAGTAAGCAAGAAAGCCGATAACGCCGCCCGGCAGCAGTGAGCGTGGCTCATCCGGGGCTGAGTCATCTTTACGGGCGAGCATTGGGGTAATGTTCTGCATAGGCATCCTGTTGGCGCGAGGGCGGCAGATCAGACCCGATCTGCCGCTGTCTCTTCAGGATCTGATGATATCGCGGTCGCGCAGCAGGTCTAACAATTGGGCAGCCAGTTTTGTAACCAATTGTTCGCCATCCAGCTTGATTTCCGGGCTGTCTGGCGCCTCATAGACGCTGTCGATGCCGGTGAAATTACGCAGCTCACCGGCGCGCGCTTTGCGATATAAACCTTTCGGATCGCGCGCTTCACACACCGCTAACGGTGTATCGACAAACACCTCGATAAACTGCCCTGGCTCCAGCAGGTCGCGCACCATCTGACGCTCGGCGCGATGCGGCGAAATAAAGGCGGTGAGCACCACGAGTCCGGCATCCACCATCAGCTTCGCCACTTCACCGACCCGACGGATGTTCTCCTTGCGGTCATCATCGCTGAAGCCGAGGTCACGACAGAGGCCGTGACGCACATTGTCACCATCCAGCAGATAGGTGCTGACACCGATGCGGTGCAGCGCCTGCTCCAGCGCACCTGCGACGGTGGATTTCCCCGAGCCCGAAAGCCCGGTGAACCACAGCACCACGCCCTGATGGCCGTGCTGCTGCTCGCGAGAAGCACGTGTTACCGGATGGTCATGCCACACCACGTTATCATCGTGCTGCGCCATTATTGACCGCCCAGCAGGTCGCGCGCGTTCCAGTGTGGGAAGTGACGACGCACCAGCGCATTCAGTTCCAGCTCAAACGCGCTGAACTCACCGCTGTTAACCGGCGCATCATGGTTTGGCTGATGGATCATGCCGGCACCCACGGTGACGTTACTCAGGCGATCGATAAAGATCATGCCGCCGGTTACCGGGTTCTGCTGATAGCTATCGAGCACCATCGGTTCGTCAAAGGTGATCTCAATGCGACCAATACCGTTCAGCGGCAGCGAATCGACCTGACGCGTCTCCAGCGAATTGATCTCGACCTGATGCAGCACCTTCTCAACGCGACCACGGGTTTTCTTACCGGCGATTTTCAGGTCATAGCTCTGACCGGCCTGCAGCGGCTGTTCCGCCATCCAGACCACATCAACGCTGGCAGACTGCACCGCAGCCAGTGCTTCGCTGGCATCCACCAGCAGATCGCCACGGCTGATATCAATCTCATCCTGCAGTACCAGCGTAATCGCTTCGCCTGCACCCGCTTCCTGCAAATCGCCATCAAAAGTCACAATACGGGCAATAGTCGACTCCACGCCAGACGGCAGCACTTTTACCCGCTGGCCCACCTGCACGCTGCCCGACGCCAGAGTACCGGCATAGCCACGGAAATCCAGGTTGGGACGGTTCACATACTGCACCGGGAAACGCATCGGCTGATGATCGACAACGCGCTTCAGCTCCACGGTTTCCAGTACATCCAGCAGGGTCGGTCCGCTGTACCACGGCATGGTCTGACTGGCAGAGGCAACGTTGTCCCCTTCCAGCGCTGACATTGGCACAAAGCGGATATCAAGGTCTTCCGGCAGCTGGGCAGCAAAATCCAGGTAATCCTGTTTGATCTGCTCGAAGCGTGCCTGATCGTACTCCACCAGGTCCATCTTGTTGATCGCCACCACCAGGTGTTTGATGCCCAACAGCGTTGAGATAAAGCTGTGACGGCGGGTCTGATCCAGTACGCCTTTACGTGCATCGATCAGCAGGATCGCCAGATCGCAGGTTGACGCGCCGGTCGCCATGTTGCGGGTGTACTGCTCATGTCCCGGCGTGTCCGCGATAATAAATTTACGCTTTTCGGTCGAGAAGTAGCGGTAGGCCACATCAATAGTAATGCCCTGCTCACGCTCCGCCTGCAGGCCATCCACCAGCAGCGCCAGATCGAGCTTCTCGCCCTGGGTGCCGTGTCGTTTGCTGTCGTTGTGCAGTGATGAAAGCTGATCTTCATAGATCTGACGGGTGTCATGCAGCAGACGCCCAATCAGGGTACTTTTTCCGTCGTCCACGCTGCCGCAGGTCAGAAAACGCAGCAGGCTCTTATGCTGTTGAGCGGTCAGCCAGGCTTCAACGCCGCCCTGGTCGGCAATCTGTTGTGCAATTACGGTATTCATCTGGCGTCTCCTTAGAAATAACCCTGGCGTTTTTTCAGTTCCATCGAACCGGACTGATCGCGATCGATCATGCGGCCCTGACGCTCGCTGGTGGTGGAGACCAGCATCTCTTCGATGATCTCCGGCAGCGTCTGCGCTTCGGACTCTACCGCCCCAGTCAGCGGCCAGCAGCCGAGCGTACGGAAACGGACCATCCGCTGGGTGATCTCTTCACCCGGCTGCAGGTTGATGCGATCGTCATCGATCATCATCAGCATGCCATCACGCTCCAGCACCGGACGCGGCGCGGCGAGATAGAGCGGCACGATCTCGATGTTTTCCAGGAAGATGTACTGCCAGATATCCAGTTCGGTCCAGTTCGACAGCGGGAAGACACGGATGCTCTCGCCTTTGTTGATCTGGCCGTTGTAGTTGTGCCACAGCTCAGGACGCTGGTTTTTCGGATCCCAGCGATGGAAGCGGTCACGGAAGGAGTAGATACGCTCTTTGGCGCGTGACTTTTCTTCATCGCGACGAGCGCCACCAAAGGCCGCATCAAAACCATATTTGTTCAGCGCCTGCTTCAGCCCTTCGGTCTTCATAATGTCAGTGTGTTTGGCACTGCCGTGGACAAAAGGGTTAATCCCCATCGCCACGCCTTCCGGATTGCGGTGAACCAGCAACTCTGCGCCCATCGCTTTCACGGTGCGGTCGCGAAACGCGTACATTTCACGGAATTTCCAGCCGGTATCCACATGCAGCAGCGGGAACGGCAGCGTGCCCGGATAAAAGGCTTTACGCGCCAGATGCAGCATCACCGAGGAGTCTTTGCCGATGGAGTACATCATCACCGGGTTGCTGAACTCCGCTGCCACTTCGCGAATGATGTGGATACTCTCCGCCTCCAGCTGACGCAGATGAGTGAGTCGTTTTTGGTCCATGATTTTCCCTCAAGCCAGATTGACAACGGCGGACTCGCGAGTCCCCTGTTGTGCTGAATGTTTAAACCAGGCGAGTTGCCCGTGCAGATTAACCACCTCTCCAATCACCAGCAGCGCCGGAGTAGGTGCCGAGGCGGCCAGCGCCTCAAGTTGTTCTAAGGTGCCGGTCAGCACCTGTTGATCCTGACGGGTGCCGCGACTGATCACCGCCACTGGCGTTGATGGCGCGCGACCGTGCTGAATCAGCGCTGCGCTGATAGCGGCTGCTTTAACCGTGCCCATGTAGATCGCCAGCGTCTGACGCGCACGCGCCAGCGATGGCCAGTCAATATCATCGCCATCGGGACGGCAGTGACCGGTAATAAACATCACGCTCTGCGCGTAATCGCGATGGGTCAGCGGAATCCCGGCATAGGCTGTCGCGCCGGCAGCCGCGGTGACGCCCGGCACCACCTGGAACGGCACGCCCGCCTGCTGTGCCGCCTGCAGCTCTTCGCCGCCGCGGCCAAAGATAAAGGGATCGCCGCCCTTAAGGCGGACAACGCGCTTACCTTTCAGCGCCAGTGAAACCAGCAACTGATTAATCTCTTCCTGCGGCAACGTATGCGCGCTGGCGCGTTTACCGACGCAGATGCGGTCGGCGTCGCGACGCACCAGGTCCAGCACCTCTTCGCTGACCAGATGGTCGTAGAGCACCACATCGGCTAACTGCATTACCTGCAGGCCACGCAGCGTCAGCAGGCCGCTGTCGCCCGGCCCGGCACCGACCAGAAAGATCTCGCCCTGACGGGTTGGCTCTTCCAGCAGTTCACGATCCAGCGTGCGCTTCGCCTCTTCGACGTTACCGGCGGACATCTGACTGGCGAACAGACCGTCGAAGGCACGCTCCCAGAAACGCCGACGATCGGACATGCGGCTGAAGCGCTGTTTGACCTTATCGCGCCAGAGTCCGGCTACCTCCGCCATCTGACCAAGACTGGCGGGCAGCAGCGTTTCGATTTTTTCGCGCAGCATGCGTGCCAGCACCGGTGCGGTGCCGCTGGAGGAGATCGCCACCACCAGCGGTGAGCGGTCAACAATCGACGGGAAGATAAAGGTGCATTTTGGCTGGTCGTCGACCACGTTAACCAGCTTATGCCGCGCGTTTGCGGCTTCAAAAACCTGGGTATTAAGCTGGTTGTCGTCGGTGGCGGCAATCACCAGGAAAACACCATCCAGCTGGGTCGGGTCAAATGCGGTCGCCACCCACTCCAGCTCCTGCTTATCCAGCAGTGCCTGCAGTTCAGGGCAGAGTTCACGAGAGGCGATCTGAATACGCGCGCGCGCGCGACGCAGCAGTTCAATTTTTCGCGCCGCAATATCTCCACCGCCGACAACCAGAACCGGGCGGCCAGAGAGATCGGCAAAAAGAGGCAAATAGTCCACGTTAACCCTGATGATTTAACTTTGTATTAACGCGACTATACGTCGCTGAGTTTATCCAGATGAAATTACGAATTGGAATGAGTAGTTACCGAATGGAATAACGACGCCGCAAAGCACAGAACAATTTGTTCTTAGCAGATGTATTTAATGGCTTTTTTGTGAACAGGTTCACACATTCAGGGCCGCGCCTGCGTCTGCAAAACCAGATAAGTGCCAGTAATAAATGTGTGTTCGTGCTTTCGCTCAGAGCAGCGCCCGATTCCGCTAACCAGCTCACAGAACAAAAGGCGTATAATGCGCGCGGCATGGCTGGCCCTGGCCCGCATGCCTGTTGGCTCCCGGATAATGAAAAAAAGGATGCACTATGTTTTGTTCCCTCCGCCTGAGGGTCGCGACAGTTTTGTTTAGCGCACTCATTTCCCCGCTGGTCCTGGCCGCGCCAGCGGGTCAGTTTGCCGAACAGCAGGTCCGGCACATCGCCACCTATTTTCCTGGCCGGATGAGCGGAAGTCCGGCTGAACTGATGGCCGCTGACTATCTGCAACAGCAATTTACCGCGCTGGGGTATAAAACCGATACCCGCCAGTTCAACACCGGCTATAAATGGCAGGAGGATGACGGTACGCAGCGCTGGCATAAGCTCACGGCCACCTCGGTGATAGCCGCGCGTGCAGGCAGCGTGCCGCAGGAGATTCTGATCGTGGCGCATCTGGATACCTGGACGCCGCAGAACAGCAGCCAGGTCCATCATAATCTGGGCGGCTTGCGTCTGCAGGGCGTCGACGATAATGCGTCGGGTCTTGGCGTGATGCTGGAGCTGGCACAGCAGCTGAGTCACAAACCGCTGCACTACGGCATCCGCTTTGTGGCGCTCAGCGCCGGAGAAACCGATCTGCACGGCATGGATGATTATGTTGAGCGGATGAGCACGCGTGAGAAGAAAAATACGCTGCTGGTCATCGATCTGAACAGCCTGATCACCGGCGATCATCTCTATTTCAACAGCGGCATGAACACGCCTCGGGCGGTGCGCAAGCAGACCAGCGACCGCGCTCTGCTACTGGCCCGTCAGTTGGGCATTCCCGCTGCCAGCCACCAGCTGAATCGCAAAGACTTCAACGGTCTGAATGCCTTCGACAGGGCGGGCTTTCCGCTGCTGGATGTCACCGCCAGCAACTGGACGCTGGGAAATAAAGATGGCGCGTTACAGCGTCATCGCAGCCACCACTTTCCTGATGGTGTAACCCGTCATCAGACTGATTTGGATAATCTGAGCTATCTCGACCGCTGGCTGCCGGGCCAGATAGCCCTGCGAACCCGCGACAGTGTTCGCGTGCTGCTGCCGCTGCTCAGCGAACTGACCAATCCCAAAGTGTGAGGATCTGACATGTACGTGGTATTTCTGAATTACGTTCGTCCGATAGAAGAGGTTGAAGCGCTGCTGGCAGGCCATATCGACTGGCTCGATCGCTATTTTGATGCGGGCTTTTTTATTGCCGCGGGACGTAAAGATCCACGCACGGGCGGCATGCTGATGGTCAGGGAGATGGAACGTGAAAAGCTGGATGCGATCTTAGCGGAAGATCCGTTTGTCGCGGTGGCGGAGTATGAGGTGACGAAAGTGAATGTGACCCGTGCAGCGGAGGCGTTTGCCGGATTAAAAGGCGTTTAACTTCCTGCCTGACTGACTGCACGAAGACATTCTCTCCCCCTGGCGGGGGAGAGAAGCACGGCATCAGCCTTCGTGCAGACCACACTCGCGTTTAAGACCAAAGAAGCGCGTCTCTTCTTCTGCCATACCCGGCTCCCACTTGCGGGTGGTGTGGGTATCGCCCACCGAAAGGTAGCCTTCATCCCACAGCGGATGATACTTCAGCTTGTGCTGCTCCAGATACTGATGAATCTGGCGGTTATCCCAGTCGATAATCGGCAGCAGCTTGAAGACGCCTCGCTGCACGCCCAGCACCGGCAGATTCGCCCGGCTGCCGGACTGATCGCGGCGCAGACCGGCAAACCAGGTCTGGGCACCCAGGCTTTCAATAGCCCGGTTCATCGGCTCGACTTTATTGATCTCGTTATACTTCTCAATCCCTTCGACCCCCTGCTCCCACAGTTTGCCATAGCGCGCTTCCTGCCAGGCCGGTGAGGTTCCGGCACGGAACACCTTGAGGTTGAGATTAAGCTGGTCCGCCAGCTCATCAATAAAACGATAGGTCTCCGGGAACAGATAGCCGGTGTCGGTCAGGATCACCGGAATATCGGGCTGCTGACGCGTCACCAGATGCAGCGACACCGCGGCCTGAATACCGAAACTGGAGGAGAGCACATAGGCGCCCGGCAGATTCTCCAGCGCCCAGCTGACCCGCTCTTCTGCTGATGACTTCTCCAGCTGCGCATTGGTCGCCGCCAGCGCCATCGCACGCTGGACTTTGGACATCTCATTCAGTGCTGCGAGGTCGGGCTGACTCATTTTGCTTCCTCCCAGAAGTCGCGTGCCGGGTCCAGCACCGGCGCAACAATGCCTGCGCGGATGGTGAAGTCACCAAAGCCTTCAGCGGCCTGGCGCTCGGTGGCCCAGCGTCCCACCAGCTCATCAATGGTGGCGAGAATTTCGCTTTCGTTAATGTTTTCACGATACATACGGGGAATACGCGTTCCGCTGCGGTTTCCGCCCAGATGCAGGTTGTAGCGGCCTGGCGCTTTACCCACCAGACCCAGTTCAGCCAGCATGGCACGGCCGCAACCGTTCGGACAACCGGTAACGCGTAACACTATGTGCTCATCACCAACGCCATGCGCGTGCATGATGCCCTCGACTTTAGTCACAAACGCGGGCAGGAAGCGTTCGGCTTCTGCCATCGCCAGCGGACAGGTCGGGAACGCGACGCAGGCCATCGAGTTTTCGCGCTGTGGCGTCACATGATCCATCAGACCATGTGCGCGGGCGATCGCTTCAATCTGCGCTTTTTCGCTTTCCGGCACGCCCGCCACAATCAGGTTCTGGTTGGCGGTCAGGCGGAAGTCACCCTGATGGATTTTCGCAATTTCCGCGATGCCGCTTTTCAGCGGTCGGCCCGGATAGTCGAGCAGGCGACCATTTTCGATAAACAGCGTCAGATGCCATTTGTTGTCGATGCCTTTGATCCAGCCAATGCGATCGCCACGGGTGGTGAACTCATAGGGACGGATCGGCTCAAACGTCAGGCCAGCGCGTTTTTCAACTTCCGCTTTAAAGGTCTCGACGCCAACGCGTTCCAGGGTGTACTTGGTTTTGGCGTTTTTACGGTCGGTACGGTTACCCCAGTCACGCTGCGTCGTCACGACCGCCTCGGCAACATCGAGGATCTTCTCAACCGGGAAGTAACCAAATTCGCTGGCGGTACGCGCGTAAGTCGCTTTGTTACCGTGCTCGATCGAAAGACCGCCTCCCACAAGCAGGTTGAAGCCCACCAGCTTGCCGTTCTCGGCGACGGCGACAAAGTTCAGATCGTTGGCGTGCAGATCTACATCGTTATGCGGCGGGATCACTACCGTCGTTTTGAATTTACGCGGCAGATAGGTTTCACCGAGAATCGGCTCTTCGTCTGTTGTCGCGACTTTTTCTTTATCCCACCAGATCTCGGCATAGGCACGGGTGCGCGGCAGCAGATGCTCGGAGAGCTTCTTCGCCCACTCATACGCTTCCTGATGCAGTTCCGACTCAACCGGGTTCGACGTACAGAGCACGTTACGGTTGACGTCGTTGGCGGTCGCCAGCGCATCCAGTCCCACTTCATGCAGCATCTGATGCGTCGGCTTGACGTTCTTCTTCAGAATGCCGTGAAACTGGAAGGTCTGACGGTTGGTCAGACGGATGCTGCCATAAATAGTTTTGTCGGTAGCAAATTTGTCGATGGCCAGCCACTGCGTCGGCGTAATGATCCCGCCCGGCAGTCGGCAGCGCAGCATCATGGCGTGGCGCGGTTCCAGCTTCTGCTCCGCACGTTCAGCGCGAATGTCGCGATCGTCCTGCTGGTACATGCCGTGAAAACGGATTAGCAGGAAGTTATCGCCGGTAAAGCCACCGGTCAGACCCTCTTCCAGATCTTCTTTGATGGTGCCGCGCAGATAGTTGCTCTGCTTCTTCAGGCGCTCAGCGTCGGTTAACTTACCTTCTACAACCAGCGGTCCAGGGTGTTTATCACTCATTAGTAAACGTCTCGCTGATAACGGCGCTCAATGCGCAGCTCACTTAAAAATTCGTCGGCCGTTTCACGATCCATTCCGCCGTGTTCGACCACCACATCCAGCAATGCCTGCTCGACGTCTTTTGCCATACGATTCGCGTCGCCACAGACATAAAGATGTGCGCCCTCTTCAATCCAGCGCCAGACTTCGGCCCCTTTCGCGCGGATCTTATCCTGTACGTAAATCTTCTCTGCCTGATCGCGTGACCAGGCAAGGTCAATATTCGTCAGCAGGCCATCCTTCACATATTTCTGCCACTCCACCTGATAGAGGAAATCGTCGGTGAAGTGCGGATTACCAAAGAATAGCCAGTTTTTGCCGCTGGCACCGTCGTTGTCGCGCTGCTGCATAAAGGCGCGGAACGGCGCGATGCCGGTGCCCGGGCCAATCATGATCACCGGCGCGTCCGGATTAGCCGGCAGGCGGAAATTGTCGTTGTGCTCGATGAAGACGCGGACTTCGCCCTCTTCTTCAACACGATCGGCCAGCCAGGTCGATGCACCGCCGCCGCGCTGGCGGCCTTCAATATCGAAGCGCACGGCACCTACAGTGATGTGCACTTCGGTGTCGGTTTCGGCCTGTGAAGAGGCGATAGAGTAGAGTCGCGGCGTCAGCGGGCGCAGCAGCCCGGTCAGCTGTTCAGCGCTCAGTTCAGCCGGTGCCAGCCGCACCATATCCACAATCGGATAGTGCTGCGCATACTGCTGCAGCCGGGCTTTATCATCCACCAGCGACAGCAGCTCGGCGTTACGGGACAGCTGAGCGTACTGTGCGACAATCTGCGCGGTATTCACTGTCAGCTCAAAGTGCTTCTGCAGCGCCTCAGCCAGCGGCAGGGTTTTGCCCTGAACCTCCACTGACTCATCGCCTTTCAGCCAGACCAGCTCCAGTAGTTCGCTGACCAGCGCCGCGTCATTTTCATACCAGACGCCCAGCGCATCGCCAGGCTGATAGCGCAGACCGGCGTCGCCCAGATCGATTTCGATATGGCGCACATCTTTGTCTGAGTCACGTCCGGTAATTTTCTGATTCACCGCCAGGCTGGCGCTGAGTGGAGACTCTTTGCTGTAGGGACTGGTGGTCACTTCGTTGACGGTGCCTGCCGCTGTCGCCGCAGCCTGCGCCGGGGATTCGGTCGGCACGCGCTTTTTCAGAATTTCCGTCAGCGCACCGCGCCAGGCCGTGGCCTGCTCTGCATACTCGACATCCGCATCAACGCGGTCCAGCAGACGTTCGCCGCCCAGCGCCGCCAGACGGCTGTCAAAATCTTTGCCCGCCTGACTGAAGAATTCATAAGAGGTATCGCCCAGGCCAAACACTGCAAAGGCCGCCCCCTCCATTTTCGGTGCCTTCTTCGACATCAGGAATTTATGCAGCGCCACCGCCTCTTCCGGTGGCTCACCTTCGCCCTGAGTAGAGGTGACCACCACCAGCATTTTTTCCTGGCCAATCTGCTTAAACTTGTAATCACCGGCATTCACCAGGTTTACGTTCAGCTTCGCAGCCAGCAGATCATCACGCAGCTGCTCCGCCAGGCGACGGGCATTGCCGGTCTGAGAGGCGGAAAGCAAGGTAATAACCGGCGCTTCAGCGGCGGGCGCGGACGGTGCGCTGCTGGCGACGGCGCCACCCGGCGTCTGCTCTACCCGGCCCCAGAAATAGCCTGACAGCCACGCCAGTTGAGTCGGGGAATAATCTGTCGTCGCCGCCTGTAAGCGGGCGAGTTGTTCCGGTGAGAGCGGAAGCAGTGAACCAGGTGCCTGAGTCGTCATCGCGTTAAAAATTCCAGTATCAGAAGTCCGGACCGTAAAGTGGCGGAAGAGTGCGTAGGTTACCGGTCCGTATATTAACGATTAAATACACCTTCGACATATCAAATAACCAAAATGACTAAGTGGTTTTTCTGGTAGGGTTAATCGTTAAAACTGATAAGCAAACGGGTGATTTATTAGTTAATTAGCTCGACACGATCCGGTAATCGGATGGGAAAGTATCGCTTTGTGCGGCGCGGGTGCGAAAAAAGCGGTAATCAGGTAGAATTCAGCGGTTTTTAAATGTCTGAGAACCACTATGTCTACCACCTTGTTTAAAGAGTTCCAGTTCGAAGCCGCGCACCATCTTCCGAATGTGCCGGCCGGACACAAATGTGGCCGTCTGCACGGTCATTCGTTCCTGGTTCGTCTGGAGATTACCGGCGAAGTGGATGCGCATACCGGCTGGGTTATGGATTTTGCTGAACTGAAGGCGGTGTTTAAGCCTCTTTACAATCGGCTGGACCACTACTATCTGAATGATATTCCTGGCCTGGAAAATCCCACCAGCGAAGTGCTGGCGAAATGGATCTGGGATCAGATGAAGCCGCAACTGCCGCTGTTAAGCGCGGTCATGATCAAAGAAACCTGCACCGCAGGCTGCGTTTACCGCGGCTAAACCTGTCGGATCGAACCCTTCGATCCGACACTATTTCCCTTTCCGTCACGTATCTGAATCACCTCTTTCCTGCGGTTAACGACATCGCGCGCTTTATCAGGCGATATTGAGATATTTATGGGTCTGCATCGACAGACGCCAGTTGCGTGCAATACAGGTCTCAATGCAGAGTCGGGTAGCCTCATCTTTGCGACTGATGGGCTGCAGGGCGATAATTCGGGCTTTGGTGTCATCCATCCCCGCCAGCAGCAGATCCAGTGCGTCCACATCACGCTGACGCGCCACAGGATGTTTAATTTCATCGGCCCGGCTTAGCGCCTGGGGCAGCACATCGTAGCCGCCGCGCATGTTGACCTTCGGGGAGACAGTCACCCAGGTCTGTTCGGAACAGTGGATCTCGTGGGTTCCGCTGGTCTCAATCTGGCACTGGAAACCGTGCTGCTCCAGCGCAGTCGTTAACGGACGCAGGTCATAAATCGCCGGTTCACCACCGGTAATCACCACGTGGCGCGCCGTCCAGCCCTGCTGCGCAATGGCACTCACCAGGGTCGCCGCATCGGCATCACCCCAGGCGTCGCTTTCCACTGTCTTGATCAAAATATCGCCCAGCGACGTTTCCCGATCTGCCCGCTTTTCCCAGGTATGTTTGGTATCACACCAGCTACAGCCCACCGGGCAGCCCTGCAGGCGGATGAAAATAGCAGGCACGCCGGTGTAATAACCTTCGCCCTGCAGTGTCTGGAACATTTCGTTAATCGGGTAGAACATTTTTTACTCGCCTGGATAAATCGGGGCGCTGATTATGCCAGCGTGTACCGCACAACAACAGCTGCGCGACACGAAAAAGCAAAAGCCCCGCACAAGGCGGGGCTTTCAGTGTATGCGATGCCGCTTAACGCGCCATCAGCACAGGGTCATTACTGACCTTTAACTTCTTTCAGACCGTTGAATGGCGCTTTAGAACCCAGCGCTTCTTCGATACGGATCAACTGGTTGTACTTAGCAACACGGTCAGAACGGCTCATTGAACCGGTTTTGATCTGGCCCGCTGCAGTACCTACCGCCAGGTCAGCGATGGTTGCATCTTCAGTTTCGCCTGAACGGTGAGAGATCACGGCAGTGTAGCCTGCATCTTTCGCCATTTTGATCGCAGCCAGGGTTTCGGTCAGAGAACCGATCTGGTTAAATTTGATCAGAATGGAGTTAGCGATACCTTTATCGATACCTTCTTTCAGAATTTTGGTGTTGGTCACGAACAGGTCGTCGCCCACCAGCTGGATTTTATCGCCCAGCACTTTGGTCTGGTAAGCGAAGCCGTCCCAGTCAGATTCATCCAGGCCATCTTCGATAGAGACGATCGGATACTGTTTAGTCAGATCTTCCAGGAAGTGGGTGAACTCTTCAGAGGTGAACGCTTTACCGCCTTCACCGGCCAGAACGTATTTGCCATCTTTGTAGAACTCAGATGCCGCACAGTCCATCGCCAGAGTGATGTCTTTGCCCAGCTCGTAGCCTGCTGCTTTTACCGCTTCAGCGATGACAGCCAGCGCTTCGGCGTTGGAACCCAGGTTAGGCGCGTAGCCGCCTTCGTCACCCACTGCCGTGCTCATGCCTTTGCTTTTCAGCACTTTTGCCAGGTTGTGGAATACTTCAGAACCCATACGGATAGCTTCTTTAACGTTAGAAGCGCCAACCGGCTGGATCATGAATTCCTGGATGTCGACGTTGTTGTCGGCATGTTCGCCGCCGTTGATGATGTTCATCATAGGCAGTGGCATAGAGTATTTGCCTGGGGTGCCGTTCAGCTCAGCGATGTGCTCATACAGCGCCTGACCTTTAGAAGCTGCAGCTGCTTTAGCCGCTGCCAGTGACACAGCCAGAATGGCGTTAGCACCGAAGTTAGATTTGTTCTCAGTACCGTCCAGGTCGATCATGATCTTATCGATGTTCGCCTGATCTTTCGCGTCTTTGCCTTTTACCGCTTCAGCAATCGGACCGTTTACTGCAGCAACGGCTTTGGTTACGCCTTTGCCCAGGAAACGTGATTTGTCACCGTCACGCAGTTCCAGCGCTTCGCGTGAACCGGTAGAGGCACCTGATGGCGCAGCGGCCAGGCCGACAAAACCGCCTTCCAGATGCACTTCAGCTTCAACAGTCGGGTTACCACGTGAGTCGATAATTTCGCGACCGATGACTTTTACGATTTTGGACATTACGATTTTCCTCAGTACAAGTTAGTCAATCCTAAGACAGACAACGCGCGAAAAGTTCGCGCGTTGTCTGTGAAACTTACTTCGCTAAACGCTTCTGATGCTCATGCGCGGCTTTAACAAAGCCGGCAAACAACGGATGGCCGTCGCGTGGGGTCGAGGTAAACTCAGGGTGGAACTGGCAGGCCACAAACCACGGATGGTTCGGGATCTCGATAATCTCAACCAGTTGATCATCACCAGAGCGACCTGCTACGCGCAGACCGGCTGCTTCAATCTGCTTTAACAGCATATTGTTCACTTCATAGCGGTGGCGATGGCGCTCAACGATGGTGTCAGAGCCGTAGAGCTGGCGAACCTGGCTGCCCGGCGTTAACTGACACTGCTGGCTGCCCAGACGCATGGTGCCGCCCAGATCGCTCTGCTCGCTGCGGACTTCGACGTTGCCTTCTTCGTCACGCCATTCGGTGATTAATGCCACCACCGGGTATTTACAGTCTGGCACAAATTCAGTGGAGTTGGCGCCCGGCATGCCCGCAACATTACGCGCGAACTCCATCAGCGCAACCTGCATGCCCAGACAGATGCCCAGGTACGGCACGTTGTTTTCACGTGCGTACTGTGCGGTCATCAGCTTGCCTTCCACACCACGGTAGCCGAAGCCACCCGGGATCAGAATCGCATCCAGATCTTTCAGTAATTCGACACCGCGGGATTCAACATCCTGCGAATCGATCAGTTTGATGTTCACGGTGACACGATTTTTCAGGCCACCATGTTTCAGCGCTTCGATAACGGATTTGTAGGCATCCGGCAGCTCAACATACTTGCCCACCATACCGATGGTGACTTCACCACCCGGATTAGCTTCTTCGTAGATCACCTGCTCCCACTCGGCCAGGTTGGCTTCCGGTGCATTCAGGTTGAAGCGCTTGCAGATATAGTCATCCAGGCCCTGCGACTTAAGCATGCCAGGAATCTTGTAGATGGAATCAACGTCTTTCAGCGAGATTACCGCTTTTTCAGGAACGTTACAGAACAGGGCGATTTTGGCACGTTCGTTGGCCGGTACGGCACGGTCAGAACGGCAAATCAGCACATCTGGCTGGATACCAATCGACAGCAGCTCTTTTACGGAGTGCTGAGTCGGTTTGGTTTTCACTTCACCGGCAGCCGCCATGTACGGTACCAGCGTCAGGTGCATATACATGGTGTGTTCACGGCCCACATCCACGGCCATCTGGCGAATCGCTTCCAGGAATGGCAGTGATTCGATATCCCCTACCGTGCCGCCGATTTCGACCAGCACCACATCATGACCTTCACCGCCTTCAATAATGCGTTCTTTGATGGCGTTGGTGATGTGCGGGATAACCTGAATGGTTGCACCCAGATAGTCGCCACGGCGCTCTTTGCGCAGGACTTCTGAGTAGATACGGCCGGTGGTGAAGTTGTTACGACGCGACATTTTGGTGCGGATGAAGCGCTCGTAGTGACCCAGATCGAGATCGGTTTCAGCGCCGTCATCAGTGACGAAAACTTCGCCGTGCTGGGTCGGGCTCATGGTGCCTGGATCCACGTTGATATACGGGTCCAGCTTCATGATGGTCACGTTCAGACCACGAGCTTCGAGAATGGCTGCGAGGGAGGCGGCGGCAATGCCTTTACCCAGAGAGGAAACGACCCCGCCGGTCACAAAAATATAATTCGTTGTCATGCTGAACCTGAGAGTTTAGGTTTAAAGACGGTGGAATAACCAGGACGGGAAAACAGTATACTGGAAACCGCTATCAGCCACAATTGATGAATCACAGCCATCCTCCAACGCATTGCTGCGTCCTACCATAGCGGATAGCTGCCAATGAAATGTTGATGTGCGTCACAAAGTTGTTGCCGCGCTGAAACGAGTAAGCACACATGGCGACTTTATGCACAGCGCTGGAATAATCAGCTTTTTTCGCCCAGTTTTACCTGCTGCCAGGCCGCTTCCATCTGCTCCAGCGTGGCGCCCGGCATGCTTAACCCCTGTGCTGCGATGATCGCTTCGACTTCGCGGAACCGGCGCTCAAACTTGTCATTGGCCTTTTGCAGCGCCGTTTCCGCTTTACTGCCAAGATGGCGCGACAGGTTAACGGTGGCGAACAGCAGGTCACCCATCTCCTCTTCCAACTTTTCACTGTCCACCACGCTCTGCTGTGCTTCGTGCATCACTTCATCAATCTCTTCATGCACTTTTGCCACCACCGGCCCCAGCGTAGTCCAGTCGAATCCCACATTGTGACAGCGCTTCTGAATCTTATGAGCACGCATCAGTGCGGGCAGCGCTTTAGGAATGTCGTCCAGCGCTGAATGCTGGGCTTTATCAGCCCGTTCGGCGGTTTTAATCGCTTCCCAGTTTTTCAGCACGTCACTGCTGGTTTCTGCCGTGGCATCGCCAAAAATGTGCGGATGACGGCGCTCCAGCTTGTCACTGATGGCGTGACAGATATCCTCAAAATTAAAGCGATCCTGTTCGCTGGCCATCTGCGCATAGAACACCACCTGAAACAGCAGATCGCCCAGTTCGCCGCGCAGATCGTCAAAATCTTCGCGCTGGATGGCGTCCAGCACTTCGTAGGTCTCTTCCAGCGTATAGGGCGCGATAGAAGTGAAGGTCTGTTCACGATCCCACGGGCAGCCATGGAGGGGATCGCGCAGGGTTTTCATGATGCCAAGCAGGCGCTCAATAGCGTTCATTCAGACGGGTCCTTGAGTAGTCAGGTGACAGGAAGCGGGCAAGGAGGCGAGGCGTATAACAGTGCCGGACGGGATGAACCGCGTCCGGCACTCTCAAGTACCGCAGAAAACGTCCGCGCAACCTCCTGTTGCCGGTTGCCGCAGTGCAGCTGAATATCAGTGCAGGCGGCGGGCGTCAATAATATCAGAGACCTGGTTCAGGCGCGCCAGGACACGTCCCAGTACCTGATGGTTGTAGATCTCAATATCCATGTCGATGGTCGCCAGCTGCTTTTTAGTGTCGCTGCGGCTTGAGACGCCCAGTACATTCACTTTCTCGTTGGCGAGAATGGTAGTGATGTCACGCAGCAAGCCGCTGCGATCGTTGGCGGTGACGCGCACCACCAGCGAGTAACCGCTGGAGTAGCTCTCGCCCCACACGGCATCGACGATACGTTCCGGCGCATGTGAAATCAGTTCAGAGAGCTGGTCGCAGTCGGCGCGGTGAATTGAGATGCCGCGCCCCTGGGTGATAAAGCCAACAATATCATCGCCCGGAATCGGCTGACAGCAGCGGGCAATGTGGTGCATCAGATTGCCTACGCCCTCGACGACCACGCGTCCACTCTCTTTGCGTGCGGGCTGCGAGTAGGATTTCTGGGTCAGCTGGCGCAGCGCTTCGCGATCTTCCTCTTCAGCACTCGGCTTATTCAGCTTCGCCTGCAGGAAGTTAACCATCTGGTTAAGACGGATATCGCCGCCGCCAATGGCCGCCAGCAGCTCCTCCAGTGAGGTCACGTTATAGCGCGGCAGCAGCAGTTTTTCCGCTTCGCGCAGGCTGATATCGAGCTGATTCAGTTCGTTATCCAGAATCTGCCGTCCGGCGATAATGTTCTTGTCGCGATCCTGTTTTCGGAACCAGTTGTGGATCTTCGAGCGTCCACGGCTGGTCGTGATATAGCCCAGATTCGGATTGAGCCAGTCGCGGCTCGGGTTCGGCTGTTTCTGGGTGATCACTTCAACCTGATCGCCCATCTGCAGCTGATAGGTGAACGGCACGATGCGACCACCGATTTTTGCACCGATGCAGCGGTGACCGATGTCACTATGAATATGATAGGCAAAGTCGAGCGGCGTCGAACCGGCCGGCAGATCCACCACGTCACCTTTCGGGGTGAAAACGTAGACCCGGTCGTCGAACACCTGACTGCGGACCTCTTCCAGCAGCTCGCCGGAGTCGGCCATCTCTTCCTGCCAGCTAATCAACTTACGCAGCCAGGCAATACGCTCTTCATGACCCGCCGCGCCGCGCGCGCTGCTGGAGGTTGGCCCCTCTTTATATTTCCAGTGCGCCGCCACGCCCAGCTCGGCATCTTCATGCATCTGGCGGGTACGGATCTGGATTTCCACCGTTTTGCCCTGCGGCCCTAACACCACCGTATGAATTGACTGATAGCCGTTGGGTTTGGGGTTAGCGACGTAGTCATCAAACTCACTGGGCAGATGGCGATAGAGCGTATGCACCGTACCCAGCGCGCCATAGCAATCCTGCAGGCGATCGGCCACGATGCGCACCGCCCGTACGTCAAACAGCTCATCGAAGGCCAGCGACTTTTTCTGCATCTTGCGCCAGATGCTGTAGATATGTTTCGGGCGACCATAGACTTCGGCGCGCACGCCCTCTTTGGCCATCTCTTTGCGCAGGTTGCTGACGAAGTTATCGATGTACTGCTCGCGGTCGATTCTTCGCTCATGTAGTAATTTGGCGATGCGCTTATATTCGTCGGGATGCAGGTAGCGGAAGCAGTAATCTTCCAGCTCCCATTTGAGCTGTCCAATACCAAGACGGTTGGCCAGGGGCGCATAGATGTTGGTGCTCTCTTTGGCGGCCAGCACCCGCTCATCTTCCGGCGCATCTTTCATTTCGCGCAGGTTCATGATGCGTTCGGCCAGCTTGAGCACCACGCAGCGAAAGTCTTCCACCATCGCCAGCAGCATGCGGCGGACGTTATCGACCTGTTCAGAGGCCATGGAGTCGTTATGGATCGCTTTCAGCTGGCGGATGGCGTCCATATCGCGCACGCCGTGTACCAGCGAGACGATGCCTTTGCCGACGGCAGTTTCCAGCTCCTCTTCACTCACCACTTCATCGTTAGCCAGCGGGAAAATCAGCGCCGCACAAAGGCTTTCAATATCCATGCTGAGCATGGAGAGGATTTCCACCATCTCAATACCGCGCCACAGGAGCAGCGACTGATCGGGATGGCCCTGCGTCTGCGCTTCGCAGTAGCGCCAGGTCTCAGCAACGCGTTGACAGGATTGCGGGTTGGCAATACCGAGACTGGCGATCCACTGGTCGAGGGCGAAGTCCCCCTCAGTATTTAAATGCGCACTTCTGACCGCAACCATAACCTCTCCTGCACAACGACATTCATCGCTTATGTTTTTCTGAACAGCACCATGGATTCGAGATGACGGGTATGTGGGAACATATCCAGCATCGCGACCCTTTCCAATTGGTAGCCTGCCGACAGCAATGTCTGACTGTCGCGGGCGAGTGTTGTGGGATTACACGAAACATAGACCACGCGTTCTGGTGCAAGTTTAACCACATGCGCCATGACGCCCGCAGCCCCGGCGCGTGCCGGATCGAGTAATACCTTGTTAAATCCCTGTGCCGCCCACGGCTGGCGCGACACCTCTTCTTCCAGATTATGCTGAAAGAAACTGACATTTTTAAGATTATTCAAATCAGCATTATACGCTGCCTGCCGTACTAATGCTGCAATCCCCTCCACACCAACCACATTATGTACGAAGATTCCTATAGGAAGTGTGAAGTTTCCCATGCCGCAAAACAGATCCAGCACCCGGTCTTCCGGCTGCAGATCGAGCCAGGCGATCGCCTTCGCGACCATCTGCTGATTAACCGCATCGTTAACCTGAATAAAATCCTGTGGGCTGAAGGTTAGCTTAAGCTGGTGCGAATGATAAAACGGCGTCGATTCACTTAACGCGGTCAATGCTTCATCACCGGCATCCAGGAACAGCATAAGCTGATGCTTATGCGAAAACTGTTCCAGTTTTTCACGATCGCTGGCATGCAGCGCATCAAGATGGCGCAGAATCATCAGCGGGCCGTTATCCGCCAGCACCAGTTCCACATGTCCGGGACGCCTGACGGCGCGCAACTCACTGAGGCACTGGTGCAGCGGAACCAGTAACGCTTCAAGTTCGGGCGCTAAAATGGGGCAGTGCTGAATATCGACCAGATCGTTGCTGGCTTCCTGACGAAAGCCCATCTGTAAGCGTTGCGCTTTATTTTGCCATTGCAGACCCAGACGGGCGCGACGACGGTAGCCCCAGGGCTGACCGGCGATCACCTCATCTACCGCCACGTTCTGTGCTGCGGCCTGGCTCAGCATCCGGCTCAGGGCCTGGGATTTGCTCTGCTGTTGCAGCGCCACATCGGCATGCTGCTGCTGGCAGCCGCCGCAGCGATCGTAGTGCGGGCAGCGCGGCGTGACGCGCTCCGGGCTGCGGCTAATCAGTCGTGTCACTTTCGCCCGGGCAAATTGACGTTTATCCTCTGTCAGCACGACCTCCGCCTGTTCACCCGGCAGAGCACCCGTGACAAAAAGGGTTTTGCCCTTGTGGCGCGCCACCCCCTGCCCGAACGGGTCGAGCTCCTCAATGGTGACGGTGATCCGTTGTTGCGTCGTCACGCGCTGTTTTGCAACGTAGAATTGCGCCATAGTGTTATTCATTCTCTTTATCGAAAACGGCCTGCATCGTTTTGTCGACAGCATGCACAGGGACGTTAATGCCGGAGTAGCCAGGCGACTATTATGACCAAATACAGCCTGCGGGCGCGAATGATGATTTTAATCCTGGCACCCACGCTGATGGTTGGCCTGCTGCTCAGCTCCTTTTTTGTGGTGCACCGCTACAACGAACTGCAGCGCCAGGTGATTGATGCCGGGGCTAACATCATCGAACCCCTGGCGATCTCCAGCGAATACAGCATGACGTGGCACAACCGTGATGCCATGCGTGGACTGGTCAGCCTGCTGCACCGCCGCCATTCCGGCATCGTCCGGGCCATCTCGGTGTTTGATAATCACAATCAGCTTTATGTCACCTCGAACCACAAGCAAAACCTCAGCCTGCTGCAACAGAATGATATCCGCGCCCTGCCTGACGATGTCTCAATGGAGCGCCACGGCAGCCTATTAATTCTGCGTACGCCGATTACCAGCGAGCGTTACGATGTGGATGAATTACCGGATGAAGATGCCAAGCCAGCGGGCAATCCGCTGGGCTATGTGGCGATTGAACTGGATCTGCAGTCGGTGCGGTTACAGCAGTACAAAGAGGTGTTTGTTGCCACGCTGATGCTGCTCTTCTGCCTCTGTCTTGCCATGCTATTTGCTTATCGTCTGATGCGCGATGTCACCGGCCCGATCCGCAATATGGTCACTACCGTTGACCGCATCCGTCGCGGCCAGCTCGACAGCCGCGTTGAGGGCTACATGCTGGGTGAACTCAACATTCTGAAAAACGGCATTAACGCGATGGCGATGTCGCTGACCGCCTATCACGAAGAGATGCAGCACAATATCGACCAGGCAACCTGGGATTTAAGAGAGACGCTGGAGCAGCTGGAAATTCAGAACGTTGAACTGGATCTGGCGAAGAAACGCGCGCAGGAAGCCGCACGTATCAAATCTGAGTTTCTGGCCAATATGTCGCATGAGCTGCGAACGCCGCTCAATGGCGTGCTGGGCTTTACCCGGCAGATGCTGAAAACCCAACTGCGCACCACCCAGCGCGACTATATGCAGACCATTGAGCGCTCGGCAAATAACCTGCTCAGTATTATCAATGACGTTCTCGATTTTTCGAAGCTGGAAGCAGGCAAGCTGATGCTGGAGGCAATCCCCTTCCCGCTGCGCGCCACGCTGGATGAAACCCTGGTGCTGCTGGCGCCGTCGGCGCATGAAAAGGGGCTGGAGCTGACGGTGGTATGTGACAGCAGCGTACCGGACAACGTGATTGGCGATGCGCTGCGTCTGCAACAGATTCTGATCAACCTGATTGGTAACGCCATCAAGTTTACCGAGCAGGGTTACATCGGCATGCGCGTCGGACAGCGGGTGATTACCCAGTCGCGCGTCGAGCTGGAGATTCAGGTTGAGGACACCGGCATCGGCATCTCTGAGCAGCAGCAGACACAGCTGTTCCAGGCGTTCCGTCAGGCTGACGCCAGTATTACGCGCCGCCATGGCGGCACCGGGCTGGGTCTGGTCATCACCCAGAAACTGGTGCGGGAGATGGGAGGAGAAATCACCTTCAGCAGCCAGCCGGATCAGGGGTCGACCTTTGTGATTCGCGTACAGCTGGATCTTAATCCCAATGCACCCGGTATGCCTCGCGTGCTGGATGCGCTGTCCCATGCGCGCATTGCCTATGTGGAAGCGGATGCTAACGTTGCCAGCGCCGCGCTGGAGATGTTAAGCGCCACTCCATTGCAGATCGACTACAGCGAAACGCTGGAAGGTTTGAAAGAATCTCACTATCCGCTGCTGCTGATGGCGATGCCGGTCGGTATCAGCCAGCCTGCACTACTTAATGAGCGCCTGATCAATGGGCTGCTGGATCGGGCAGACAACGTGCTGATGGCCCTTCCCAGCCCGATGATGTTGCTGGCTGATGAACTGAAGGTACGCGGCATTGACGGCTGCATTGCTAAGCCGATCTCACTGACACGGCTTCTGCCGATGTTACTGGATCTCCATACCCGTCAGATCAGCGAGCTGCCGCTGTCACCGCGTCTACCGCTAACGGTGATGGCGGTGGATGACAATCCCGCCAACCTCAAGCTGATTGGCGCGCTGCTGGAGGAGCAGGTGCAGAACATCCTGCTGTGCAGCAGCGCCGAACACGCCATCCGCGCAGCGCGTCAGCAGTCGCTGGATGTGATTCTGATGGATATTCAGATGCCCGAAATTGATGGCATTCGTGCCAGCGAAATTATCCGGGGTCTGCCGCATCACGCGAATACACCGATTGTGGCGGTGACCGCACATGCGATTGATGGCGAGCGTGAGCAGCTGATCAAGGCGGGCATGAATGACTATCTTGCCAAGCCGATTGATGAGAGCAAGCTGAGACAACTGCTGGCACGCTATACGCCGCCGCCAGTGGTCTCCCTGCCGGAACTGCAGCCGATATTACCGACGCTGGACTGGCAGCTGGCGCTGCGACAGGCGGCGAACAAACCGGATCTGGCGCGCGATCTGCTACGCATGCTGCTGGAATTTTTACCGGAAGTGCATGCGAAGATGGCGCAGTTTATGGCGGCCAATGAGGTCAACGCCCTGCGTGAAATTATTCACAAGCTGCACGGCAGTGCCAGCTACAGCGGCGTGCCGCGCATGAAGCAACTCTGTCATCAGCTGGAACGCGGGCTACTGGAGGCCAGCGATATCGCTGCGCTGGAGCCGGAACTGCTGGAGCTGCAGGATGAGATGGAGAACGTCGCCAGAGAAGCCCGGCGACTGTTAGGATTCGGGGAAGTCTGACGGACCTGCTGCCACGCCTGTTATTCGCGCAAACGCTAACCGGCAGGTGCGTTAGCTTCCGCTGACGCACCTGCCTCCGGGGTAAAAGGCTGATGCCGTAAAACTATGCTTACCACCAGCATCACCGTCAGGACTATCAGGCCCGCATTGCCTGGCCTGATAGTCCTGACGGTCAGTGAAATCCGGCCAGTTTTAACGTCGCGGCCACGTTACGCGCTGTCATCTCGACATTCTTTCCGGCATCCGCAAGTGCCTCTTCGAGTGTACAGATGCTGTAGAGCACGCTGAACACTGCATCAATCCCGTGCTGATGCACCACGCCGACATCCGCCGTCAGGCTTCCGGCGATGCCAATCACCGGCTTGTTAAAACGCTTTGCCACGTTGGCAACCCCAATCGGCACCTTGCCATTAATACTCTGGCTGTCGATACGCCCTTCACCGGTAATCACCAGGTCAGCATCTTTGACTTCTTCAGCCAGGCCCAGTGCCTCAGTAACAATCTCAATGCCGCGCCGCAGCTCCGCCTGACAGAAGGCGTGCAACGCCGCGCCCATGCCGCCCGCCGCGCCGCCGCCGGGAATATGCAGCACATCGATGTCGAGATCGCGGTGAATAATCTCAGCGTAATGGGCCAGCGCCTGATCGAGCTGCTGCACCAGCGCCGGGGTCGCCCCTTTCTGCGGACCGAAAATAGCCGATGCGCCCTCTTTGCCGGTCAGCGGATTCGTGACGTCACAGGCCACTTCAATGCGGCACTGATGGATGCGGGCATCCAGGGCGTCAATATCAATGCTAGCGAGCTGAGAGAGCGCGCCGCCACCTTGGCCAATCTCTTTACCCTGGGTGTCGAGCAATCGGGCACCCAGCGCCTGCATCATCCCGGCACCGCCGTCGTTGGTGGCGCTGCCGCCGATACCAATGATGATGTGGCCGACGCCCTTATCCAGCGCATGTCGGATCAACTCGCCGGTGCCGAATGAGGTCGTGATCAACGGGTCACGCTGTGATGCTGGCACCCGCTCCAGTCCGCTGGCTGCTGCCATTTCGATATAAGCAGTGGACTCATCGCCGGACAAGCCATAAAAGGCATCGACCTGCGTGCCCAGCGGCCCGGTCACCTTCAGCCTGACGATTTTCCCCTTCGTCGCCGCCACCATCGCTTCTACCGTGCCTTCGCCACCGTCGGCGACCGGTATTTTCACGTAATGCGCATCGGGGAAAATGTCACGGAAACCCGCTTCAATCGCCGATGCCACATCCAGGGCGGATAAACTCTCTTTATATGAATCCGGTGCGATTACGATTTTCATAGGCAATCCGAGCGCAGTTGAGTAATTAAAACGGCTCCTGACCAGTCCGGTTTGGGGAGACCGGCACCGGGTTTTAGCGGGCGATTTCAACCTTCGCTAACTTCTCATAATAGCAGGCCAGCGCGCTGTGGTCGGCGTTACCCTGTCCATCGTTGCGCAGTGCCTGCATCATCTCCATCACCGCCGCCGTCAGCGGCAGATGCGCGCCGATGCTGTGCGAGGTATCCAGCGCGTTCGCCAGATCTTTGATATGCAGGTCGATACGAAAGCCGGGTTTGAAGTTGCGATCCATCACCATCGGCGCTTTGGCATCCAGCACCGTACTGCCCGCCAGCCCACCGCGAATCGCCTGATAAACCAAATCCGGATTCACACCCGCTTTAGTCGCCAGCGACAGCGCCTCGGACATTGCCGCAATGTTCAGCGCCACAATCACCTGGTTTGCCAGCTTGGTCACGTTGCCTGCACCGATGTCGCCGGTATGCACGACCGATCCCGCCATTGATTTCATGATGTCATAACAGGAATCGAACACGGCTTTATCACCGCCGACCATCACAGAGAGTGTGCCTTCAATCGCTTTTGGCTCGCCGCCGCTGACCGGTGCATCCAGCATTTTTATCTGCTTTTCTGCCAGCGCATCATGCACTTCCCGGCTCGCCAGTGGCGCAATCGAACTCATGTCGATCACCACCAGGCCCGGCTTCGCCCCTTCAATGATGCCGTTTTTCCCCAGGCAGACATCGATAACCTGCGGCGAGTTTGGCACCATGGTAATCACCACATCGCACTGCTCAGCCACCTCTTTTGGCGTTTTCGCCACGGTCGCGCCCAGTTTAGCCAGTTCCGCTTCGTTTTCGGTGTTGTTGTCGCGTACCACCAGCGAATAACCGGCTTTCACCAGATTCTTACTCATGGGTTTGCCCATAATGCCCAGGCCGATAAATCCAATTTTCATTGCGTTTCCCCTTGATTGATTAACGCTTAAATTTGTCGCATAACGTCTGCGAAGCGTTGCGGAACATCCCGACATCGCTGCCGACGGCCACAAAGGTGGCACCCCACTCCAGATAGCGACGCGCGTCCGCTTCCACCGGTGCCAGAATGCCGCTCGGTTTACCGGCGGCTTTGGCACGTTCAAAAATGTGTTTAATCACTTTCAGCACTTCAGGATGCGCAGGCTGGCCGAGATAGCCCAGTGCAGCGGAGAGATCGCCCGGCCCGACAAAAATACCGTCGACGCCGTCAACGGCTGCAATCGCGTCAATGTTGTCGACTGCCTGCTGAGTTTCGATCTGAACCAGCACCGTGATGTTGTCATTAATGGTGCTGTTGTAATCCGGCAACGTGCCGTACATGTTGCTGCGGTGCGACACCGAGACACCGCGAATCCCGGCTGGCGGATAGCGGGTTGAGGCGACCGCCCGCAGGGCTTCCTCTTCGGTCTCGACAAACGGCACCAGGAAGTTGTTAAACCCGATATCCAGCAGGCGCTTGATGATCACCGGCTCGTTGCAGGGCGGACGCACCACGGGCGCGCTATGGCTGCCTTTCAGCGCCATCAGCTGCGGCACGAAGGTCGTGATGTCGTTGGGCGCGTGTTCGCCATCCAGTACCAGCCAGTCGAAACCGGCCAGCCCCAGGATTTCAGTTGAGATCGGACTGGCCAGCGCACACCAGCTGCCAATCAGGGTGTCGCCCGCTAACAGGCGACGACGAAATCCATTAGGCCAGGCTGCATTACTCATGGTTGAACTCCTGTGACGGTGGCTCCGCGGCGGGAGCCAGAAAGGTTAACGTACCAGGCACGGGCGTTTATTGTCGAAAGTCCATCCCGGTACTAAAAATTGCATCGCTTCAGCATCGTCACGCGCGCCCAGTCCCTGCTTCTGATAGAGCGCATTGGCCTGCATCACCTGATCCATATCCAGCTCTACGCCAAGACCTGGCTTCTGCGGCACCTGCACCATGCCGCCTTTAATCTGGAACGGCTCTTTGGTCAGGCGCTGATTGCCCTCCTGCCAGATCCAGTGGGTATCAATGGCGGTAATGGCACCCGGCGCGGCGGCGGCAACATGAGTAAACATCGCCAGCGAAATATCAAAGTGGTTGTTAGAGTGCGAGCCCCAGGTCAGGCCGAAGTCGTGACACATCTGCGCCACCCGCACCGAGCCCTGCATGGTCCAGAAGTGCGGATCGGCCAGCGGAATGTCCACCGACTGCAGCGACAGGGTATGCCCCATCTGCCGCCAGTCGGTGGCGATCATATTGGTGGCGGTGGGCATGCCGGTCGCACGGCGGAACTCCGCCATCACTTCGCGGCCTGAATAGCCCTGCTCTGCACCACAGGGATCTTCTGCGTAAGCCAGCACATCTTTGAGCTGTTTGCCGAGCATGATCGCCTCGTTGAGCGACCAGGCCCCGTTGGGATCGAGGGTAATGCGAGCTTCAGGAAAACGTTTAGCCAGCGCCGTGACCGCTTCAGCCTCTTCACCGCCGCGCAGCACGCCGCCTTTGAGTTTGAAGTCGTTAAAGCCATATTTCTCATAAGCCGCTTCTGCCAGGCGCACTACCGCATCCGGCGTTAACGCCTCTTCGTGGCGCAGGCGATACCAGTCGCACGGATCGTCTTGCTGATTCTGATAAGAGAGCGAGGTTTTAGTGCGGTCGCCGATGTAGAACAGGTAACCGAGCATCTCAACGCGGTCGCGCTGCTGCCCGTCGCCCAGCAGCGAGGCGACGTTGACGCCCAGGTGCTGACCCAGCAGATCAAGCAGCGCCGCTTCGATGCCGGTCACCACATGAATCGTGGTGCGCAGATCAAAGGTCTGGTTGCCGCGTCCGCCCGCATCGCGGTCGGCAAAAGTACTGCGCACCAGGCTGAGGGTATTTTTGTACTCACCCAGCGTTTTGCCGATCACCAGCGAGGCGGCATCTTCCAGCGTCTGGCGAATTTTCTCGCCGCCCGGGATTTCACCGACGCCGGTGTGTCCGGCGTTATCTTTGATAATCACAATGTTGCGGGTAAAGAATGGCGAGTGAGCGCCGCTGAGGTTCAGCAGCATGCTGTCGTAGCCTGCGACCGGAATAACCTGCATGGCGGTCACTTTCGGTGTTGAACTCATCTCCTGCTCCTTATGCTGTTGTCCGGCCAAATGCCGGGCGCTTGCGGTCAAATGTCCAGCCGGGGACCAGATACTGCATCGCGGTGGCGTCGTTACGCGCACCGGCGGGCAGTGACTGATAAAGCTGATGGGCTTTGTTTACCTGCTCCCAGTCGAGCTCAATGCCCAGACCCGGTGCATCCGGTACGGCAATTTTTCCGTTGCGGATTTGCAGCGGGTTTTTCGTCAGGCGCTGATCGCCCTCCTGCCAGATCCAGTGGGTATCAATGGCGGTGGGATTGCCCGGCGCCGCCGCACCCACATGGGTGAACATTGCCAGAGAAATATCGAAGTGGTTATTAGAGTGGCAACCCCAGGTGAGGCCCCACTCATCACATAGCTGCGCGACACGCACGGCACCGCTCAGCGTCCAGAAGTGCGGATCCGCCAGCGGAATATCGACCGCATTCAGCATCACCGCGTGGTTCATCTCGCGCCAGTTGGTGGCAATCATATTGGTCGCGACCGGCAGGCCGGTGGCGCGCCGGAACTCGGCCATCACTTCACGCCCCGAATAGCCCTGCTCTGCTCCGCAGGGATCTTCGGCGTAGCTCAGCACATCCTGCATCCCTTTACACAGCGCTATCGCCTCGTCCAGCAGCCAGGCACCGTTGGGGTCGACTGTGATGCGCGCCTCGGGAAAGCGCTGCTTGAGCGCTGCCGCCGTAGCGATCTCCTGCTCGCCGGGGAGCACGCCACCTTTGAGCTTGAAATCTTTAAAGCCATATTTATCCGCAGCCGCCTCAGCCAGCCGCACCACGGCATCGCTCGTCAGCGCTTCCTGATGACGCAGGTGATACCAGTCGTGGCTGGCCTGATCGCCACTGAGATAAGGGAGATCCGTCTTGCGGCGGTCGCCAAGATAAAAAAGATAGCCCAGCACCGTGACTTCATCGCGCTGTTTGCCCGGCCCCAGCAGTTCAGCCACCGGGACGCCCAGACACTGCCCCAGCAAATCAAGCAGCGCCGCTTCCAGCGCGGCCACCGCATTGACACGTAGTTCAAAGGTCCAGGCACCGTTGCCAAAAGTGGTGAAGTCAGCCGACTGATTGCCTTTATGTACCTGCTGCACCAGACGGTTCATTCGCGCAATCTGCTGGCCTTTCACCTGCGGAATCGCCTCCACCAGCGTCTGATAGATGGTGTCACCGCCAGGCGCTTCACCCACGCCGGTGTGACCGGCGCTGTCGGTGAGGACCACAATGTTGCGGGTAAAGCAGGCGTTGTGCGCACCGCCAATATTGAGCAGCATGCTGTCATAACCGGCGACCGGGATAACCTGCATCTCAGTAATCACCGGCGAACTTTGCGTATTCATAATGCATCCTTACCGGGCCAGTTTTTCAGTTCGACACGTTTGATATCGCCCGCAATGACCAGGAAGCTGAAGGCTGCGACAAAGGCATGAATGCCGACATAGATCAGCGCGCCCTCAAAGGATCCGCTGGTGGCAATGATGTAGCCGATGGCGATAGGCGTTACGATGCCGGAGAAGTTGCCGAACATGTTAAACAGACCGCCGCTCAGGCCACTGATCTCTTTCGGCGCGGTATCTGCCATTACCGCCCAGCCCAGCGCACCGATGCCTTTACCAAAGAACGCCAGTGCCATAAAGAACACCACCATCCATTCGGTATCGGTGTAGTTACACATCACCATCGAGATGGAGAGCAGCATGCCGAGCACGATTGGCGTTTTACGTGCGATATTCAGCGAGCCGGTTTTACGCATCAGCCAGTCAGAAATTACCCCACCCAGTACGCCGCCGAGGAAGCCACACACCGCCGGAATCGAAGCAATAAAGCCCGCTTTCAGAATCGACATGCCGCGCGCCTGCACCAGATAGACCGGGAACCAGGTAATAAAGAAGTAGGTTAAGGCGTTAACACAGTATTGACCGAGGTAGATGCCCAGCATCATGCGTGACGTCAGCAGCTGCTTAATCTGGAACCACTTCTCGCTCCAGCTCACTTTGCGGCTATCCTTTTTGACATCCATGTTGATCAGCGCGCCGCCCTGCTCCATGTACTCCAGTTCAGCCTTGTTCACGCCAGGGTGATCGGTAGGATCGTGGATCACTTTCAGCCAGATAAAGCTGAGGATGATGCCCAGGCCGCCCATGAACCAGAACACATGCGCCCAGCCCACTTCAGAGACCAGCCAGCCCATGATGGGGGCGAAGATGACAGTGGCGAAGTATTGCGCCGAGTTGAAGATCGCTACCGCCGTGCCGCGCTCCTGCGCCGGGAACCAGGCGGCCACAATGCGGCTGTTGCCCGGGAAGGAAGGCGCTTCGGCCAGCCCTACCAGGAAACGCAGAATAAACAGCGACATAATGATGCCGAAGCCGCTGAAGATATCTACAAATCCCTGCAGCAGCGTAAACAGCGACCAGGTAAAGATGCTCCAGAAATAGACGCGTTTAGAGCCGAAGCGATCGAGCAGCCAGCCGCCCGGAATCTGGCCAATAACGTACGCCCATGAGAAGGCAGAGAAGATATAGCCAAGTCCGACCGAATCGAGACCGATATCTTTGGACATTGCAGAACCGGCAATCGAAATGGTTGCGCGGTCACCGTAGTTGAATGAGGTGACGATAAATAACATCACCACAATCCAGTAGCGGGCATTGGTGCGCTTCTGCACCGTCTCCGCGGTCTGGCTGAAACTATTCATGATGCACTCCTGAAATATAGCGTGAGCTACATTCGCTCTGACTGCATACACATCGCGTTGGGTATCAGAGAGAAGTTGGGTTAAACACGGCGATCTTGTTGTTCTGGCAAACCTTTATTTATCCATCTGCGAGGTGGCAGCTAATGCGCCTCGGTAACCTCTTCAGATGAGTAATACGTCGTGACAGATAACCTGACTTTGGCTAACGGAACCCAGTATAAGAACAGCCTGAAGCGAGCACATTGGCACATCGCCCTGGAATAACGCCGGTGAAGAAGTGATTGTATTGCGGATGCACAAAACCCTGCGGGATGGCTCACGAAAGCGGCAAATAACCGAGCGTAAACCCCCTCAGGTAACGCTTTCTCCCGCTGTTTGTGAGGCTCTTCACTTGCTTCTGGATAATCGCCTCAAAATCATAAGGCGACTTGTCTCAATGGTGGTCATTTGCACAATGCGCGCCCCACGCCGCCTCCCTATACTGAAGATGGCAAACAATCGTGTGACAGGTCAGAACATTACAGCGTGCCGCACAAGTACGGCACGACAGACGGGAAGGTGAGCGATGTACCCAAACACAGATGAACAACCGCTCTATATCAAAGTCCATGAGCACGACAATGTGGCGATTGTGGTTAACAGCCTGGGTCTGCCGGCTGGCACGCAGTTTGCGGATGGCCTGACACTCACGGAGCATGTGCCACAGGGCCACAAAGTGGCGCTGCGCGCAATTAACCAGGGCGCAGAGATCGTGCGTTATGGTGAAGTCATCGGCTATGCATTACGGGATATTGCCCAGGGCAGCTGGATTGATGAGTCGCTGGTCGCGCTGCCGGAAGCGCCTCCGCTGGCGAGTCTGCCGTTAGCCAATCAGGTTCCGCCTGAATTGCCGCCGCTGGAAGGCTATACCTTTGAAGGTTATCGCAATGCGGATGGCAGCGTCGGCACGCGTAACCTGCTGGGGATCACCACCAGCGTCCACTGCGTGGCCGGTGTGGTGGATCATGTCGTACAGATCATTGAACGGGATTTGCTGCCGCGCTACCCGAATGTGGATGGCGTGGTCGCGCTCAACCACCTTTATGGCTGCGGCGTGGCGATTAATGCACCCGCGGCGGTAGTGCCGATTCGCACCATTCATAACCTGGCGCTGAATGCTAATTTCGGTGGCGAAGTCATGATCGTCAGCCTGGGCTGTGAGAAGTTACAGCCGGAGCGTCTGCTGACCGGCACGCCTGACGTGCAGGCGATTTCGCTGGACGATCATGACATCGTGCGTTTGCAGGATGAGAAGCTGGTCGGTTTTGGTGCGATGGTAAATGAGATTCTGCAGGTAGCGGAGCGTCATCTCCAGCGGCTGAATCAGCGCCAGCGTGAAACCTGTTCCGCAGCAGAACTGATTGTCGGTATGCAGTGCGGTGGCAGCGATGCGTTCTCGGGCGTGACGGCGAATCCGGCAGTGGGTTTCGCGTCCGATCTGCTGGTGCGCTGCGGTGCGACGGTGATGTTTTCGGAAGTCACTGAAGTGCGTGATGCGATTCACCTGCTGACGCCACGGGTGATTAATCAGGAAGTCGGTAAGCGCTTACTGGAGGAGATGGCCTGGTATGACAACTACCTCGACCAGGGCCAGACCGATCGCAGCGCGAATCCGTCGCCGGGCAATAAAAAAGGCGGGCTGGCGAACGTGGTGGAAAAAGCGCTGGGGTCGATCGCTAAATCGGGGCGCAGCGCCATTGTTGAAGTGCTGTCGCCCGGCCAGCGGCCCACGCGGCGTGGATTGATCTACGCGGCGACGCCCGCCAGCGATTTTGTCTGCGGTACGCAGCAGCTGGCGTCCGGTATCACGCTACAGGTTTTCACTACCGGTCGCGGAACGCCTTACGGTCTGGCTGCAATTCCGGTCATCAAGATGGCGACGCGTAATGCGCTGGCAGAGCGCTGGCACGATCTGATGGACATCAATGCCGGGACGATTGCGACCGGTGAAGAGAGTATTGAACAGGTGGGCTGGCGGTTGTTTGAGTTGATTCTGGACATTGCCAGTGGCAGGAAGCAGACCTGGTCCGATCGCTGGGGTATCCGTAATCAGCTGGCGGTGTTTAACCCGGCACCGGTGACCTGACCGCGCCGTGCACACACGCCAGGCATATCCTTAGCTCCTAAAGCAGAGATAAGCCTGGCGTGGTCATCAGAACTGCGCGCCCCAGGCTTCAACCCATGGAGAAGTCACCGCTTCCGGCTCAGGATTTTCAGTGGCATCAACCAGTAACACCTCACCAATCCGCTGCGCGCCCTGCTCCTGCAGCAGCGCATCGAAAGCTTTACCCGCGCCACAAAAATGGTCGTAACTGCTGTCACCCAGCGCAATCACGCCATAGCGCAACGCAGGTTGATGACCCAGCTTATCTTTAACTGCATGGAACAGGCCTGAAATCGTGTCGGGAAAATCGCCCTGTCCGGTGGTTGACGTGACAATTAACGCCACGTCGCTGGCATAGTTCTGCCAGTCTGCCAGCGTCGGCTCATCAAACACGGTGACGCTGTGACCCTGCTGCTGCAGAACGGGCTCTGCTTCTTCTGCTACCAGCAGCGCATTGCCGTATACCGTCCCCACAAAAATGCCAATCTTTGCCATCTGCTTTCTCCCTTATTCTGAAACGTTATCCTGTCCTGGCGCTGCGTTAAACTCAACCCGCGGCACCTCAGGAATGCGATCCTGCCAGCCAAACTGGTTCATCAGGTTCTGCCAGACGCCATCCAGTCCGGCGCGCAGCAGCAACGGTTCCCCGGTCACCGGATGGGTGAGTGCCAGGCTGCTGGCGTGCAGCATCAGCCGATTAGCGCCAAAGTGTTCGGCGGCCCCCCGGTTCTGGCGCAGATCACCGTGTGCCGAATCGCCAATAATCGGATGACGCAGGTGCGACATATGACGACGCAGCTGATGCTTACGACCGGTTTTAGGAGCCATTTCAACCAGGCTGTAACGCGATGTGGGATAGCGGCCAATGCCGACCGGCATCTCGACCGTCGCCAGTGACTGATAATCGGTGACGGCGGGCTGTGCGGTGCGCGCTTCCGTGGCGTGCCTGTCAGCGATTTTATCCAGCTCTTCCACCAGCGGATAGTCGAGCGTTCCGCTGCTCTCCAGCCAGCCGCGTACCACAGCATGATAGGTTTTCTGCATCTGGTGCTGTTCGAACTGCAGGGAAAGCAGACGGCCGACTTCGCTTGAAAGCCCCATCAGCAGTACGCCTGAGGTGGGTTTGTCCAGGCGATGCGCGGTAAACACATGCTGTCCAATCTGATCGCGAACGGTCTGCATTACGAACACCGTTTCATGACGATCCAGCCAGCTGCGATGAACCAGCCAGCCGCTGGGCTTGTTGACAGCAACCAGCCACTCATCCTGATAGAGTATCTCCAGCATCAGTGGGCTGCATCCTTGATCAACGCGTCAAGCTGACGCAGGGTCAGCAGTAGCGGTGCAATGCCGGGCTGGTCAGGCACCAGCGCCACCTCGTAGTAGGGAGCAACGGCAAAATTTTGCGGTAAAGGATGCTGAGCCGCTATCAGGGCATGCATCCGCGGAACCAGCACCCACTGGAGCCACTGCAGCGGCTCCAGCGTATCCAGGCAAAAGGGTTCACGGCTCTCGAGCGCGTCTTCGGCCGGAGGGGTACTCTGCCAGAGATGGTGCTCACGCATCACCGCTTCCAGTTGCTCCAGCCGTTGTGTAATCAATTGTTCAGGCGTCATGCGCCACCTCCGGCAAGCAGTCAAAAAGGGGCGGCAAGCATATCACTTGTTGGCACAGGCACAAAAAAAGGGAGCACTGTATAAACAGTGCTCCCGGTTCGTTTGCAGCCATCCTGCTACGTTTTTGCTCCCTGCTCTTCCATGACAACTTGTCCAGTGCGAACTCCTGTCGCGCATCGTCCTGATGTATCCTTAGCATCCTGGCCCACCACCTCTTCTGAGGGGTTCTCATTCTCCATCCTGGAGGTGTCCCTTGCTCACTCCTGAGCGATCCTGTTTCATCCTGAAACCTTCCGTGTGCCGTAAGCTCCGTTACGTTCCTGCCTCATGGCTTATCATCATCCTGACGATATCTGTTTCCTGAGCATCCTGCAGTGGGAAACATTTTGACAGAACTCGTTACGCGCACAAGGTACTTACAGCGAAACTTTACGAAATGTGCTGCGCAAAATCAGATAAATGCCATTAAGTTGATGATTCACAATATTTTTACATTGCAGCCTTCCGGATGTCTCAACTGTTATATGGCGATCTCTCACAGCAGTTGTAAGAGATATCTCACAAGCCAGGCGGCAAATCACTGCAAATCAGATGATAACCGGTTGTAATGACTTAAGAAATATCTCAAGATTTTCTGCTAAGACCACACGCTGTTTACGACCAGGTTGCTCCAGAATCACTTCGCCGCTGAGATTAGAGAGGGAGATGATCTCCTCCTCTGAATCAGTAGTGGCTATAAACAGCGTCGGCGACTGTTTAAGGCGGCGCTGCATCACCAGATGCCCAATCAGATTCTCCTGTAACCGCAGGAAATCCTCTTCACTCCATACCTGTAACAGCGTCAGCTGATTCTCACCAAAACGGGCCTGCATATCGCCGGCAAATTGCGTGGTGTAGAAATCGGTCATCGGCGGCTGGAGCTGGATGTCGACCGCCCGCTCAACCGCATCCAGCGTCGGTGGCAGGCTAAACGGTTGCGGCTGCCAGATGACCCGCTGATCGCGATCCTCCAGTGCGCAGGGTGACGGCACCCCATAGAGATCGCTGCTGGCCGGCGCATGCCCGGTCTGCTGAAGCCAGTGCTGGCAGTATCGGGTGGTAAAGTCACGCAACGCGGCGGCAGTTTGCTGCATCATTCATATTCTCACTTCTGATAGGTTACACTTAGCCACTTTGATTAATTTTGGTGGTGACCGCAATGACTACTCACGAACAGGATCAGGCGCTCAGTAACCTGACGCTGGGCAAACCCACAGCCTATCACGATCGGTATGACAACAGCTTACTGCAGGCGGTGCCGCGCAGCCTGAACCGTGAACCGCTTGGCCTGTTTCCCGACAGTCTGCCCTTTACCGGCAGCGATATCTGGACCCTGTATGAACTCTCGTGGCTCAACAGCAAAGGTCTGCCACAGGTTGCCGTTGGCGAAGTGGTGCTGGATGCGCAGAGCCGTAATCTTATTGAGTCGAAAAGCTTCAAGCTCTACCTGAACAGTTTCAATCAGACCCGCTTTGCCGACTGGGGTGAGGTTCGTCAGACACTGGAGCGGGATCTGAGTGCTTGTGCTGAAGGAGAAGCGCGGGTCGCGCTGTTCCGACTCAATGAAATAGAAGGCCAGCCGATTGGTCATTTTGAGGGTTGCTGTATTGATGAGCAGGATATTGCCATTGAGGATTACCGCTTCAATGCTGACTATCTGGCTGATGCCGCAGGCAGCGAAATCGTTGAAGAGACGCTGGTCAGCCATCTGCTCAAGTCGAACTGCCTGATTACCAACCAGCCCGACTGGGGATCGGTCATGATCCGCTATAAAGGCCCGCGTATCGCGCGTGAAGCACTGCTGCGCTATCTGGTCTCATTCCGCCAGCACAACGAATTTCACGAGCAGTGTGTTGAGCGCATCTTTAATGATGTGATGCGATTCTGCCATCCGGAAGCGCTGACGGTCTATGCGCGCTACACCCGTCGTGGCGGGCTGGATATTAACCCGTGGCGCACCAACGTGCCCTTCTCGCCCGGTTTTTCGCGGCTGGTCCGTCAGTAGTTTGCGAGACTTCTCTCAGGCTGGGTGCCGTAAGCGCAGTTCCGCTTGAGCTGTGCGGGCCGACAAGGCTACTCTGGTGAAGGCGGCAACCTGCGGGTTGCCGACCAGGGATTTTCGTCACTGCCGTTGCAGTGCCAACACGCACCCAGGCGGGTGTAAAGGAGTTCATTTGATTACCCATATCAGCCCACTTGGCTCAATGGATCTGCTCTCGCAGCTGGAAGTCGACATGCTCAAGCGCACTGCCAGCAGCGACCTCTACCAGCTGTTTCGCAATTGCTCTCTGGCCGTGCTTAACTCCGGCAGCCAGACTGACAGCAGCCACGAATTGCTCTCCCGCTTTGAGAACTTCGACATCAACGTGCTGCGCCAGGAGCGCGGCGTCAAACTGGAACTGATCAATCCGCCGGAAGAGGCGTTCGTGGATGGCCGCATTATCCGCTCACTACAGGCTAACCTGTTTGCGGTGCTGCGTGACATCCTGTTTGTCAGCGGCCAGCTCAACATACCGGGCCGGTTAAGCGCAGCCGAAGAGAATGATTCCGCCACCATCACCAACACGGTATTTTCGATTCTGCGTAATGCGCGGGCTCTGCACATCGGCGAGGATCCCAACACCGTAGTCTGCTGGGGTGGTCACTCAATCAACGCCGTTGAGTATCAGTATTGCCGCAATGTCGGTACGCAGCTTGGACTGCGTGAACTGAATATCTGTACCGGCTGCGGGCCAGGCGTGATGGAAGCGCCGATGAAAGGCGCAGCGGTTGGCCATGCTCAGCAGCGCTATCGCGACAGCCGTTTTATCGGCCTCACCGAGCCCTCAATTATTGCAGCTGAGCCGCCGAATCCACTGGTGAATGAACTGATCATCATGCCGGATATTGAAAAACGTCTGGAAGCGTTTGTGCGTATCGCTCATGGCATCATCATTTTTCCGGGCGGCGTCGGTACGGCTGAAGAGCTGCTCTATCTGCTGGGCATCCTGATGAATCCGCAGAACAACGATCAGGTGTTGCCGCTGATTCTGACCGGGCCGAAAGAGAGCGCCGATTACTTCCGCGTTCTGGATGATTTCATCGTTAACACGCTGGGTGAACAGGCACGTAAGCATTATCAGATCATCATTGATGACGCGGCAGAAGTGGCGCGTCTGATGAAGAAAGCGATGCCGCAGGTCAAAGAGAACCGTCGCGAAACCGGCGATGCGTACAGCTTTAACTGGTCGATCCGCATTGAGCCCGATTTGCAGGTGCCGTTCCTGCCAACCCATGAAAATATGGCCAATCTCAATCTCTATACCAATCAGCCTCCCGAGAAGCTGGCTGCCGACCTGCGCCGCGCCTTCTCAGGTATCGTCGCCGGTAATGTCAAAGAGATGGGCATCCGCGAAATCCGCGTGAAGGGACGCTACAAACTGCATGGCGATCCCGACATCATGCACCGCATGGATGAGCTGCTACAGGGATTCGTTGCCCAGCAACGCATGAAACTGCCTGGCACTGCCTACATCCCCTGCTACGAAATTATCAAATAACCAGGAGGCAGCCCCCGGGCTGCCCATACGCTCATGGCTCTTCATCTTGTTATTGTTGACGCGTTGAACCTGATCCGCCGTCTGCATGCGGTACAGGGCTCCCCCTGTGTCGACGGCTGTGTAGCTGCGCTGCGCCAGGTTCTGGGCCACGCCCGTCCGACTCATGCTGTGGCGGTTTTTGATGGCGAGGCACGTCATCAGGGCTGGCGACATCAGCTGCTGCCCGATTACAAAAGTGGTCGCCCGCCGATGCCAGACGATCTACAGGCAGAGATGCCGGCGTTGCAGGAGGCTTTTCGTTCGGCAGGCGTAAGCTGCTGGATAGCGGGCGAGGATGAGGCAGATGATTTAGCGGCGACGCTGGCGGTGAAAATGGCTCAGGCCGGACACCAGGCCACCATCGTGTCCACCGACAAAGGCTACTGCCAGCTGCTGGCCCCCGAAATCCGCATCCGTGACTACTTCCAGAAACGGTGGCTCGATCTGCCTTTTATTGAAGCTGAATTTGGCGTAGCCCCCCAGTTACTCCCCGACTACTGGGGATTGTGCGGCATCAGCAGCAGTAAAATTCCAGGCATCACCGGCATCGGCCCGAAAAGCGCGAAACAGCTGCTGGCAGAGTTTCACACGCTTGAAGGGATCTATCAGCAACTGGATAAGGTGCCCGCTAAATGGCAGGAAAAGCTCGCGGAAGGTCAGCAAATGGCTGAGATCAGCCGTCAGGTCGCCATGCTGAAGCGGGATCTGGTATTGCAGGGCAATCTGAATACGCTGCGTTATACCGGCTGAGTGCAGCTGCACTCAGCCTGACGATTAACGTTCGTCGCGACGTCCACCGGTCGCGGCCCACATACGGCGCACATGAACCGTCACCTCTTCGCGGTCATGATAGAGCTGACGGGCGCGAATCTGCACATTAATGCCATTCTCATCAAAGCGCTCCTGCATCATGGCCAGATTCTGCGTGACCTCTTCATAACGCTTTTTCATCGGCAATTTGAGGTTGAAGATCGCTTCACGACACCAGCCGTTAACCAGCCAGTCGGTCATCAGGTTAGCCACGCGCACCGGTTTCTCCACCATATCACATACCAGCCAGCTGATGTTGGTGCGTGGCGGACGGAATTTAAACCCATCGGCTTTCTCGTGCATCACCTGGCCGGTATCCATCAGGCTCGGGGCCATCGGTCCGTTATCCACTGCATAGACCATCATGCTGCGCTGGACCAGCTGATAAGTCCAGCCGCCCGGACAGGCACCGAGATCCACGGCGTACATGCCGCTGGCTAAACGCTCATCCCACTCATCCGCAGGGATAAAGACGTGAAACGCCTCCTCCAGCTTAAGGGTGGAACGGCTTGGCGCATCGGAGGGGAACTTAAGGCGTGGAATACCCATGTAAAACGACGAGCTGTTTTCCCGGATGGAGTAGCCGACGTAACAGGTGCCTGGCGCGATGAAAAACACATGCACGACCGGGCGTTTCGGACTTTCATAGTTCAGTAGAATCTTGCTTTCACGCAGTGCTGAACGCAGCGGCACGGTGAACTTGCGGCAGAATTTGGTCAGCTCTTTCGCTTCGTTAGTGTCAGGCACTTCAACACGCAGTTCGCCGCCCTTCTCCACCACGCCGGTCAGCATACCGACAATCGGGGTGATGCGATCTTCCTGCGGCAGGTCACGCAGCATTTCACCGACAACCAGCATCTGCCGGGCAAAAATCAGCTCGTCAAACGGTAACTCACGCGCCAGACGCTCGGCATCTTCAAACTGGTAGCACTCAAACAGCACGTAGCCGGAGTCATCTTTAACCCGCGGAAAGCCGTAGATTTCACGTTCAGCCGCTTTGGCGCTGATTTCCGCCGCACACTCTTTTTCAAAACCGGGACGACAATAGAGTAAAACTTTATTCATGGCGTTCTGCCTTTCGTTTAAGACGCAGCGCGCCAATCAACATCAATACCCAACCGGCGAGGAAACAGACTCCCCCCACCGGTGTGATAAAAACCCAAAACTTCAGATGTGACAGCGCCAGACAATAGAGGCTGCCACTAAACAACACGGTGCCGAGCGCCATCAGCGCACTGCTCCAGTAAAACCAGATATTGGCGCGGCGTAACATCGCGGCACCCAGTCCCATCACCGCTAACGTGTGATAAGCCTGATATTCCAGCCCGGTATGAATCCAGGCCATCTCAGCCGCACCCAGCGACTGGCTCAAAACGTGGGCACCAAATGCGCCAAAAGCTACCAGCAGAAATCCACTGATAGCCGCAAAAACAAACATGGCACGACTGGACATTAACCGATCCTCAGGGTGCATTTGCACCGTAATGCAGATAAATCAAACTGTTATTGTTGATAGCGAAAGCGGAATTTTTCTTGTTCGGTTGCAGCTTTTTCCAGGATCCACTGTCGGAAGGCGGCTATTTTACCCAGTTCTGCCTGACTGTCATGACAAACCAGATAAAAAGCGTTTTTACTGACTAATACATCATTAAATGGGCAGATTAATCGCCCGGCCTCTATTTCGCTCTGCGCCATGACGTTGTTGGCCAGCGCCACGCCCTGACCATGAATCGCCGCCTGCAACACCATGGCGCTGTGGCTGAAGATCGGCCCCTGCTGAACATTAATATGCTGCAGACCCAGCTGGCGGATATACGATTGCCAGTCACGGCGGGAGGCATCATGCAGCAGGGTAAAGCGCGAGAGATCCATCGGGGTTTTCAGCGGATTATCGCCGGTCATCAGTGATGGCGAACAGACCGGCAGCAGATATTCGGCATAGAGTTTTTCAACCCGCAGGCCGGGCCAGTTGCCACGTCCGTAGAAAATTGCCACGTCGACATCGTCGGCCAGTTTCTCTTCATCGCGGTCAACTGCCTGGATACGCACGTCGATTCCCGGATAAGCCATATTAAAGCTGGAGAGGCGGGGAACCAGCCACTGAATAGCAAAGCTCGGCAGTAAACTGACGGTCAGCGCTCCCTTGGCACTGCGCGCCTGCAGTTTGCGGGTCGCTTCGTTAATTGCCGAGAAAATCTCTTTGATGTCGAGATAGTAGCTTTGCCCTTCTTCGGTCAGTAACAGCGAACGATTCCTCCGGCGAAACAGCTTTAACCCCAGAAAATCTTCCAGAGATTTAATCTGATGGCTTACGGCAGCCTGGGTGACAAACAGCTCTTCAGCGGCTTTGGTAAAGCTTAAATGGCGCGCAGCGGCATCAAAAACCCGCAGTGCGTTAAGAGGAGGAAGGCGTTTCGACATGGTTTTCCGTATCCGGATCGGCGAAAAATACGCAGGCTTATAAAAAGCGTTTACGTATTAGAATTTTTAATCCGAGGCATTATAATTTGTCCGTTGAGGAACCTCCAGCAAATACCTATAGTTGCCGCACTTCCTGAGCCGGAACGAAAAGTTTTTAGATTTGTGAGTGAGTTCGCAGATTTTCTGAAAGCTTTTGGCTTGTGGTCGTGATGTTGTGTTTGCAATTTTTGATCCGACGATTGCGGATCAAACTCTTAATTCCTGTAGATTTACCCTGTCTGTCCATAGTGATTTTTAAATAGCACCGCAAATTGCGGTGCTTTTTTTTTGCTGCTTACTTTGACTCGACCATTTCTTTGACATCAGAGCGGTTAATCTGCTGCTCGTTGCCATTCGCATCTTTATAGCTGATCATGCCGGTATCGTTATCAACTTTAGGCTTGCCGGCAGCCACGATGGTGCGACCATCATTGGTATGCATTACGTAATTGCTTGAACAGGCACTCAGGGTAAAAGCCAGAGTACATACGGCCAGTACTGCGGTAAGTTTTTTCATCTGCTATCTCCTTGTAGATTGATTGCATCAAACCACCCGCGTTACGCTAACCAGAGGCAGCCGATAAGTGGGATCGACTATTAAACGTCCGATCGTTATGCGGGTTTGGTTCAAACCTTGCATTATTCAGCATAACGCGCTTTTCCAGCTTTGCCAGACGCAGACCATTCTTTCAGTGTGGTCCTAATTTTTCTTATCATGGACCCGGCATGACCGCATTTAATCCCACCGCATTCCGCCAGCAGTTTCCCGCGCTCGCCGACGCCGGCATCTATCTCGACAGCGCCGCGACCACGCTGAAGCCGCAGGCCGTTATTGACAGTACGCAGCAGTTTTACAGCCTCAGTGCGGGTACGGTTCATCGCAGCCAGTTTGCCGCCGCCCAGGCCTTAACCCAGCGCTATGAGCAGGCGCGCAATCAGGTTGCCCGCTGGGTTAATGCCGCGGACGATCGTGAGATTGTCTGGACGCGCGGCACTACCGAAGCGATAAACCTGGTGGCGAACAGCTGGCTGCGGCCGCGCCTGCAGCCCGGTGATGAGATCGTGGTGAGTGAGGCTGAGCACCACGCCAACCTGGTTCCCTGGCTGATGGCTGCGCAGGCGTGCGGTGCCCGCGTCGTAAAATGGCCGTTAGGGCCAGATCGTCTGCCCGATATCAGCCTGTTACCCACCCTGCTTAACAGCCGTACCCGCCTGCTGGCAGTTGGTCAGATGTCGAACGTCACCGGGGGTTGCCCCGATCTTGCTCAGGCGATCCCGCTGGCACATGCCGTGGGGGCGAAAGTGATGGTCGATGGCGCGCAGGGGGTGGTGCACTGCCCGCCTGACGTACAGGCGCTGGATATCGACTTTTACGCTTTTTCCGGACATAAGATTTACGGCCCGATGGGCATTGGCGCGTTATATGGCAAAGCGGAACTGCTGGAGACGATGGAACCCTGGCAGGGCGGCGGGAAAATGATCACGGATGTTGACTTCAATGGTTTCACGCCACAGCCGGTGCCGTGGCGTTTTGAGGCCGGCACCCCGAATGTGGCGGGTGTGGTGGGATTGAGTGCGGCACTGAGCTGGCTGGCGCAGTACAATCTGACCGAAGCTGAGCGCTGGAGTCAGCAGCTTGCCTCGCTGGCGGAAGAGCAGCTGGCAGAACTGCCCGGCTTTCGCAGCTTCCGCTGTGGCAATGCCAGTCTGCTGGCCTTTGAATTTGCTGACCTGCATCACAGCGATCTGGTGACACTGCTGGCTGAGCAGGGAATCGCCCTGCGCGCCGGTCAGCACTGTGCGCAGCCGTTGCTGTCGGCGCTGGGCGTCAGCGGCACGCTGCGGGCCTCTTTTGCACCCTATAATAATCTGCAGGATGTTGATGCGCTGGTGCGCGCCATGAAAGGCGCCATCTCGCTGTTATCGGAGTTTTGATTATGTGTTCATCGCTGTTAGCACCACACCCGTTTGGCGAACAGATTACCGTTACCAGTCTGAAAGAGAGTTTCGGCCGCTTTCATCAGTGGGAAGATCGTTATCGCCAGCTGATCCAGTTGAGCCGCCAGTTGCCTGCCCTGCCGGAGGAACTGAAAACGGCGGAAATTGAACTGAGCGGATGTGAAAACCGGGTCTGGCTGGGCAGCCAGTTATGTGAGGATGGCTCACTGCACTTCTATGGTGATAGTGAAGGACGGATTGTGCGCGGCCTGCTGGCCGTGCTGTTGACTGCGGTTGAGGGCCAGACGCCGCAGCAATTGCTGGTCATCGATCCCTTAGCCCTGTTTGATGAACTCGGCCTGCGCGCCCAGCTCAGCGCCTCCCGCAGCAGCGGCCTGCAGGCGCTGGCCGCTGCGGTAGAGCATGCCGCGCGTCAGGCGCTGACCGCATCCTGACGGGCGGCGCGCGCCAGAAATTTTTTGAGCGCATGCGAAACGGCCACAAAGCCGAAGGTGGCGGTCACCATGGTTGCCGCGCCAAAGCCGGATGTGCAATCCATTCTCTTCGGACCCTCTGCCGTGCTGCGTGAAGCACAGACGCTGCCGTCGGCCTGCGGATAGACCAGCGCTTCAGTCGAAAAAACGCAGTCGATGCCGAGTTTGCCTTTGCTGTTTTTCACCACGCCCAGGCTTTTCAAGCGTTCGCGCAGCTTCGCCGCAAGCGGATCCTGAATGGTTTTTGCCAGATCGGCGACCTGGATCTGGGTCGGATCAATCTGCCCACCCGCGCCACCGGTGGTGATCAAGGGGATCTTATTCCGGCGACACCAGGCGATCAGCGCCGCTTTAGGCCGCACGCTGTCGATCGCGTCGATCACATAGTCGAAACCGGCGGCCATCAGTTCGGCGGTGTTCTCGGGCGTGATAAAGTCATCAATGCAGATCACGTCGCAGTCCGGATTGATCGCCCGCAGCCGCTCGGCCATCACCTCCGTTTTGGCTTTACCGACGTTACCCTGCAGCGCATGAAGCTGTCGGTTGGTGTTGGTAATGCAGACGTCATCCATATCTATCAGGGTGATTTTACCAATGCCGGTGCGCACCAGCGCTTCCGCTGCCCAGGAGCCGACGCCGCCAATACCGATGACGCAGAAGTGTGCGTCAGCAAAACGTTGCATCGCATTCTGGCCATAGAGACGCGCCGTGCCGCCAAAGCGCTGATGCCAGGCGTCGTTTAACACTTTCATAGTTGAACCTGTTACGTCGTGCGGGCCCGAAGGCCCGCAGAGAAGAAATTAGTTAGAGCCGAGAAGCAGTGAACCATTATTACCGTTTTGCGGGCTGGAGAACAGCGGCTGTCCGGCACCCGGCGCGGCTTTGATCACCCAGACGCGGCCGTAGTGATTATAGAAGCCCGCCAGATGCGCGGCGTCCGGGCCGATACCCTGATAGATATCAAAGTGTTGTCCTTTAATCGCGCCACCTACGTCGAGCGCCACCATCAGGCGCATCTCATATTTGCCGTTGAATTTGCCCTTCTCATTCAACTGCGGCACTTCCGCCAGCAGTACGGTGCCTGCCGGAATAATTGATCGGTCAGAGGCCACTGAGGCTTTCGCTACCAGCGGAACGGCGCTGGCACCGCGCACCGGCGTAAACGGCTCAGCTTTAAAGAAGACGAATGACGGGTTGGTTTCCAGCAGCGCACGCACTTCCTGCGGTGAGTGCTCCTGCGCCCACTGGCGAATCGCCTGCATCGACATATCTTCGCGCTTCACTTCACCGCGGTCGATCAGCTCTTTACCGATACTGTGGTAGCCCCAGCCATTTTTACCGGCGTAACCAAAGAAGGTCATCGGGCGGCCATCGCCAAAGTCGACGTAACCACTGCCCTGCACATCCATCATGAAGTTATCAATTAGCGAGTTGCTGTAGGCAATGACGTAGCGGTCATCAAGTCCGCCACTATAGATAGAGGCGCGGCTCGGTAATTTCTCTCCGCGTTTGCGCGGCGGCATACGGTAGATCGGATACTGGAATTCGCCCTGCCGGGTGTAGCGCGCTTCCACGACCGGCGTGTAGTAACCGGTGAACTGCACATTACCGTAGTTGTCCGTGCCCTCCATCTGCCACGCGTTCAGGCCATACTGACGAAGCTGCCGGGTATCGGCGCCTGCCATCAGCCAGCTTTCAATTGCGCTGTAGGTGCCGTTCTGACGATTATAAAGAGCGGATGAGGCGGACTGAATCTGGCGCACCTGATCGCCAAAGTCTTTGCCATTAACCGGTGCGCCTTTAGCATTGGGCTGATTCACCAGCGCCAGCGGCTGTTCCAGTTTGCCATCTTTATATTGCTGACCGCGATCGGTCGGTTTAGAGCTACAGGCCGCCAGCAGCGTGATTAACGCGCCAGTGAGTGCATACTTCACCCAATGTGATTTCATTATCTTCTCTTTTTATAACTGTTCGCCCCGCGACGATAGCAAAGCCCCCGACAGAATGAAATGCATCCGCTTTGACCTGGCGCATATCAGTTCAATAATTAGCCATATGGTTGAATCCTTCAGCAACTGGCTGTTAATTTGGCTTTTATCTTTAAAAAGGGGTTGCATGAATTAGCGCGGAGAGTATAGTGCGCTTCCACGGACGCGGGGTGGAGCAGCCTGGTAGCTCGTCGGGCTCATAACCCGAAGGTCGTCGGTTCAAATCCGGCCCCCGCA
>NZ_JANZNP010000016.1:0-119452 GCF_025153065.1 Pantoea sp. XY16
ATTTTTGTGCGTCCAAAGACGCTGATATCAATCCTGCGAGTGCCCACACAGATTGTCTGATAAATTGTTAAAGAGCATGCCGCGATTTACTGCGGCGCGGGCTGCGTATATTACGCTTTCCGCATTGTCAGTCAAGCATTTATTTTCGCTTAACTCACTGGTTCGTATGATTTCGAACCTACTCAACCCGGCGCTTCGTAAGCCGTTGTGCCGTGTCAGTGGAGGCGCATTATAGGGAGTTCTCGGAGGCTGACAAGTGCTAATTTCAAATAAAATTCCGAGTGCTGATTTTTTCAGCTAAAAGCCGCTAAAGCGCCAGTTTTTCGAGCAACGGGAAGCCATAACGCTGCAAAACGGGTGATAATTGTACTGCTTCGCCATCCAGCGCCGTACAGAATGCAACATTCTGCTGCGAGGAGTGCACCTCAGGCGCTTCATGCTCAAGCAGCCAGACGGTACGTCGGGCAATTGCCGCACCGGAATCAATCAGACGCGTCCCTTCAGGCAACACCTGCTGCAGCTCTTCGCGCAGTAAAGGAAAGTGTGTACAGCCTAAAACGACCGTATCCGGTGGCTCAGCCATCCTCAGCCACGGCTGAACAATCCGGCGTACCTCATCCAGTGACACTTCCTCACCGTGGAGCTTCGCTTCTGCCAGCTCTACCAGCTCGGCCGATCCCAGCATCTCGATATTGCAGGAACCCGCAAACTGCGCCACCAGCTCATGCGTATAAGGACGGCGCACCGTAGCCCGCGTAGCCAGTAATCCCACAACGCCATTACGCGTCAGGCGCGCGGCCGGTTTAATTGCCGGCACCACTCCTACGACAGGAAATGCAAAGCGTTCACGTAAAGCGGGTAATGAAACCGTGCTGGCCGTATTACAGGCGATGATGACCAATGAGAGAGGATAGCGCTGCGTAATAGCCTCAACGATAGCGACCACCCGCTCCACGATGAAGGTTTCGCTTTTCTCACCGTAAGGGAAGCCTGCGTTATCGAAGGCATAGAGATAATGCAGGTCCGGCAACAGCTGACGGACCTCATCATAGACAGAAAGCCCACCGACGCCGGAATCAAACACCAGCACGGTAGGGCGCAAATCAGAAGTTGTAGCTGCCGCTGAGGTAATACTCTCGTCCTGGAGTCTGATAGCCATACACTGTCTCGTAATCTTTATCGAACAGGTTGGCAATTCTACCACGAACCGTGAGTTGTGAAGTGACCGGATATGAGACAGCGAGATCCCACAGGCTCACTCCCCCTAGCTTCACGCGTCGGCTGGGCGAACTGTTAAAGTCGGTATCATAACGGTCCCCCAGATAATGGTAGGTGATTGACCAGTCAAACTCATACAGCGTCCAGTCGAGCTGATACTTCACCTGCTGCTTAGCCCGGCGAACAAGCGGCTGATCGGTGCTGCCATCCCGCGCATCAACATAATCATAGGAGAGCAGATGCGCCAGCGGCCCGGTATTAAATCCGGCGGTGGCTTCAACGCCTTTAATGCGGGCCTGCTTAATGTTGTAGTAACGGAAAGTCGCCGGATCACTATCAATCAGATTATCGATGTCGTTGCGATAGCCCGACACACGCCAGTTCACCGGTCCGCTCAGCCCTTCAAAGCCGCCTTCCCACTGCTTACTTTTTTCCGGATCGAGGTCACGATTACCATAAAACGGACTGTAAACCTGCGACAGATTCGGTGCTTTAAAAGCAGTGCCATAAGAGGCGAACGCGCGATAGCCGGAGATAAACTCCCATGACACTGCCGTCTGCCAGGTGTTATGCCAGCCGAACTGATTGTTGTCATCACTGCGTACCGCACCTTCAAGGGTAACGCTGCCAAACTGCTGCTGGCCAGTCAGGTAGAGACCGGTATTTCGCTGCTCATAGCCCTCTGATAAATAGTTCGTGCCAGGCTCGGTCGTCTCTTTCTGCCAGTCGACACCGGCGCTGATCGCCCCCTGCCCCACCTGCACGGTGTTGCCCCACTGCAGATTGTACTGGGTGACATCATCAAAGGTGGATGCAGCGCCATAGCGACCATTGCGCGGATCGTAGTTAATGTCTTTGGTATGACCGTAACTGGCGATGAGCTGAGTAGAGTAAATGTCACGGTTGAAGCGTAACCCGGTGTCCCAGGTCTGGCTGTAGAGCTGACGGGTATCCGCCAGCCCGATAATATTGGAATTATTATCGTAGGTATATGAACCGTCGTAGGCGGTGCGGTTATCAAACCCGTAGCCGCGCACAAAACCACTGAGCTCATCGCTGAACTGATGCTCAAGGTTGCCATACAGAGTTTTACTCATGAAGCCGTCGCGATCGTGCTGTGCCGGACCATAGTCATTGGGGTAGCCCGCCACCACATCATACCCTTTGGTATAGGTGTAGTTGCCAGCCAGGGTAAGCTTTGTTGCGTCGCCCAGCATCTGCTGGGTTGACCCGTCATACGATTGATAGCCGCTGGACCCGACGCCCGCCGTCAGCGTGGTGCCGGGTTGCGATCGACCCGTAATGATATTCACCACGCCGCCAATCGCATCAGAACCGTAAACCGCAGACCGCGAGCCGCGAACATATTCGATGCGCTGCACCAGCGACAGAGGGATCTGGCTGAGATCAGACGAACCGCTGATGCCCGCCTGATTAAGCCGGATACCATCAATCAGGATCAGCACATGTCGGGACTCGGTTCCCCGGATAAACAGTGAACTTTGCTGCCCCAATCCACCATTCTGCGCGACATCGACACCTGGCAGACGCCGCATCACATCCGTCAGGCTTTTGGCCTGCCAGCGATCAATCTCATCACGCGTGACGACGGTGGTCGGTGCCAGCACACCTGAAACGGGTTCTGCAAAACGGTTGGCGGTAACGATTTGCGTATCATCATTTCCCTCCGCAAAACTGTTTTGCGCCCAGAGGGAAATCGCCGTTGCGCTCAGCGCGAACAGCGATGCGGTTTTTTTAGTCATTTTTAATCGCATCCATAAGACGAAGCAGGATGCCGCGGGCCGACAATCAATAGAACGCGATGATTGAACGAGTAGCGACGTTACACCGGCAGGTCTTCGGGCTGGGAACCATAAGTGATGATGACTTCCCATCCCAGAGGACAGTGTCTGCAATTGCACTCATCACGACATTCCTTACCGCTGCGCGTCAGCTCCAGATTCACACTGGATTCCCTATTAACTCGGGCTTGAGGCCGGCGTCTGCAGTCTACGGAGTGGAGATACGGAAGTCCAGACTGCTAAATATCTTCTCGCTGCAGGACTGGACATCAGCAAGTGAATGCCTACAATCGCCCGCTGGTAAGCTATTAATCAGGATTGCTCATGACACCCGAACATCTCCCCATTGAAGAGTATGACGCACAGCTGGCGGAAAAAGTCAGTCGTTTAGAGACGATGATGACGCCGTTTGCTGCGCCCGACGTGGAGGTGTTCCGTTCGCCGGTCAGCCACTATCGGATGCGCGCCGAATTTCGCCTGTGGCACGACGGCGATGATATCTATCACATCATCTTTGATCAGCAGACACGCGAGCGGATCCGTGTTGATCAGTTCCCGGCGGCCAGCCAGCTGATCAACCAGCTGATGCCAAAGATGATCGCCGCGATCCGTGATAACCGCACCCTGCGCCATAAACTGTTTCAGATCGACTATCTGTCGACCCTGAGCAATCAGATTGTGATTTCACTGCTCTATCACCGCAAGCTGGATGATGAGTGGCAGCAGGCAGCGGCGGCGCTGCGTGACCAGCTGCGCGCTGAAGGGCTGGATGTGCAGCTGATTGGCCGTGCGACCAAAACCAAAATCTGTCTGGATCGCGACTATGTAGACGAGCGTCTGCCGGTGGCGGGTCGTGAGATTATCTATCGTCAGGTCGAGAACAGTTTTACCCAGCCCAATGCGGCGATGAATATTCAGATGCTGGAGTGGGCGCTGGATGTGACGCAGGATTCACAGGGTGATCTGCTGGAGCTTTATTGCGGCAATGGTAACTTCTCACTGGCACTGGCGCGCAATTTCCGCCGCGTGCTGGCGACTGAAATCGCCAAACCCTCTGTTGCCTCGGCGCAATACAACATTGCAGTGAACCAGATTGATAACGTGCAGATTATTCGCATGGCAGCGGAAGAGTTTACGCAGGCGATGAATGGCGTACGCAGCTTTAATCGTCTGGAAGGGATTGACCTGACCAGCTACGAATGCGAGACAATTTTTGTCGATCCGCCGCGCAGCGGACTGGATGAAGAGACGGTGAAAATGGTGCAGGCGTACCCGCGCATCCTTTACATCTCCTGTAACCCGCAAACTCTGAGCGACAATCTGCAGACGCTGTCAGAAACGCATGAGGTAACGCGGCTGGCGCTGTTTGATCAGTTCCCCTATACCCACCATATGGAATGCGGCGTTTTGCTGACGCGTAAAGCGTAAACAAAAACGGGAACCCTGAGGTTCCCGTTTTCATTCATAACTACTGATTGCGCTTGCGCTTAAATCGCGTCGCAATCCAGAACACCAGCGCCACCATCAGAACGGTGGGAACAAAGTTAGATCCAATGTCCGGGTATTCCGCCCGCACCAGCGCGCTATACACCAGAATCCCCAGCAGGAAAAACGCCGCCGCCAGACCTGGCATGCCGTCCGGCATGTTGGTGTTGAGGTAACGCTGATGCAGACACCAGGCCGCCAGACCCAGCGCAATCAGCGGAAAAATCGAAAAGGGAACAAAAGCGCTGAACAGCACAGAAAACGAGCCGTTAATCGCTAAGCCGGTAATAAAAGCCAGTGCCAGAGTGCTTTTATCGCGAATACCTGGTTGGGTCATGGACGGATCCTTACTCATTGCTCTTCGGGTTTTTCCAGGGTAACCGCCAGTCGTTCCTGCTCACGGCGATACCAGTAATAAGCGCCTTTGGCGATCATACGCAGCTGCAGTACCAGCCGATCCTCAAGCTTCCGTCGCTGCTCAGCATCAACATCCAGTGCTTCTGCACCGGCGCTGAAAACAATGGTCACCATCGCTTCCGCCTGCGCTTCGGTAAAACTACGCGGCATGCGATTTTCGACCTCAAGATAATCGGCCAGTTCAGCGATAAAGTGCTGAATTTCACGCGCCACGGCGGCACGAAAAGCGGCGGAGGTACCGGAACGTTCACGCAGTAACAGGCGGAAAGCGTTGGGATTGTTGCCGATGAACTCCATAAAGGTCGCCACCGACGTTTTAATGATGCTGCCGCCTTTGGCGATACGCTGGCGCGCCTGACGCATCAGCTGTCGCAGCATCAGCCCGCTTTCATCCACCATCGTCAGACCAAGCTCATCAACATCCTTAAAATGACGATAAAAAGAGGTGGGTGCTATCCCCGCTTCACGGGCAACTTCCCGCAAACTCAGACTGGTAAAACTGCGTTCGGCGCTGAGCTGACTGAAAGCTGCTTCAATCAGTGTACGCCGTGTACGTTCTTTTTGTTGCGCTCTGACGCCCATGCTCTCTGCCTTTAGCGGTAATGAGTAGGCACTATAACAAAATTTTCAGCGTACAGATTGGCAATCTTTGTCACCGCCTGTGAACCTCACTCTTTGTCAAAATGTGATGAAAATCGCTGATAGAATTCAGAAGTGCGCGACGAGATGTTAGAATCTCGTTGTAAAAATGTATAAATAATAGGACGTATCGGTATGCAAAAGTCTTACGATTACGATGCCATTGTGATTGGCTCAGGGCCCGGCGGTGAAGGGGCGGCGATGGGGCTGGTAAAACAGGGAGCGCGCATCGCCGTGATCGAACGCTACCACAACATCGGCGGCGGTTGTACGCACTGGGGCACCATCCCTTCTAAAGCCCTTCGCCACGCCGTCAGTCGCATTATTGAATTTAACCAGAACCCACTCTACAGCGATCATACCCGACTGCTTCGCTCCTCTTTTGCCGACATTCTCAATCACACAGAAAATGTTATCAGCCAGCAGACAGCCATGCGTCAGGGCTTCTACGAGCGTAACCGCTGTGAACTTTATCAGGGTGATGCGCATTTTGTTGATGCTAATACCATTGAGATTGAGCAACCTGATGGCACGCGTGAGACGCTGACGGCAGAGAAGTTTGTTATCGCCTGCGGTTCACGACCTTACCATCCTGACGATGTCGACTTTACCCACCCCCGCGTTTATGACTCTGACTCTATCCTCAACCTGCACCACGAACCAGGTCACGTCATTATTTATGGCGCGGGTGTAATTGGCTGTGAATATGCGTCCATTTTCCGTGGCCTGAACGTCAAAGTTGATCTGATTAACACCCGCGATCGCCTGCTGGCATTCCTTGATCAGGAGATGTCTGACTCCCTCTCTTACCACTTCTGGAACAGCGGCGTAGTCATTCGTCACAACGAAGAGTTTGAGAAGATCGAAGGCGTGGAAGATGGCGTGATCATGCATCTGAAGTCCGGCAAGAAAGTGAAAGCAGACTGTCTGCTTTACGCCAATGGCCGTACCGGTAACACTGATTCGCTGTCGCTGGAAAATGTCGGTCTGGAAGCGGATGGTCGTGGCCTGCTGAAAGTGAACAGCATGTATCAGACCGCTCAGCCACACATCTATGCCGTGGGTGACGTGATTGGCTATCCCAGCCTGGCCTCTGCTGCCTACGATCAGGGCCGTATTGCCGCGCAGGCGATTATCAAAGGAGAAGCGTCAGCGCACCTGATTGAAGATATCCCGACCGGCATCTACACCATTCCGGAAATCAGCTCTGTAGGTAAAACCGAGCAGCAGCTGACGGCCATGAAGGTGCCTTACGAAGTGGGCCGCGCGCAGTTCAAACATCTGGCGCGGGCGCAGATCGTCGGCATGAACGTTGGCAGTCTGAAAATTCTGTTCCATCGCGAAACGAAAGAGATTCTGGGGATCCACTGTTTTGGTGAGCGTGCCGCCGAGATTATTCACATCGGTCAGGCGATCATGGAGCAAAAAAATGGTGGTAACACGATTGAGTACTTCGTGAATACTACCTTTAATTATCCGACCATGGCTGAAGCCTATCGCGTTGCCGCGTTAAACGGCTTAAACCGCCTGTTTTAAGGCAGCGTCGAAATAGTGCGCCATGTGGGTTTTAATCGCCTCTGCCAGCTGTTCATAACGGCTGCGCAGAGGTGACCCCGGGCGATAGACCAGCGCAATTGTACGCTGTGGCACCGGTTTGTAGCAGGGAAGATAGCAGACGCCATCGCGGACGCGTTCCGACGGGACGGCAAGCGCCGGTAACAGCGTAATCCCGCTGCCAGCCGCCACCATATTGCGCAGCGTCTCAAGACTGGTTGCGCGGAAGTGGGTATCTTCATCCGCACCCGCCTCAAAGCAGAAACCCATCGCCTGGTCACGCAGACAGTGCCCGTCTTCCAGCATCAGCAACTTCTCGCCAGCCAGATCAGACATCGGTACGCGATCGCGGTCGCACCACGGATGATCGGCATAGACTGCCAGCTTCATCGGCTCATCAAATAACGGCACTTCGATAAAAGCCTGACTCTCTTTGACCAGCGCGATAATCGCGCAGTCCAGCTTGCCGCTGTCGAGCTGAGACAACAACTGTTGCGTCTGCGCTTCGTGCAGGTACATCTCCAGTTTCGGGAATGTCTGGTGCAGCGTAGGGATAATCTGTGGCAATAAATAGGGCGCGGTGGTCGGAATGAGGCCGATATGCAGCGGACCTGACATCGCTTCCCCTTGCTGACTGGCCATCTCTTTCAGCACTTTCACTTCACGCAGTACCGTTCGCGCCTGATCCACCAGCAGCAGACCTGCCTGTGTGAACAGCACTTTGCGGCTGGTGCGCTCCAGCAGCATCACACCCAGCTCATCTTCCAGCTTACGGATCTGCCCGCTTAATGTTGGCTGACTGACATGACACGCATCCGCGGCACGGCGGAAATGACGGTGTTCAGCAAGCGAAACCAGATATTCAAGATCACGAATATTCATTATTACCCTCCAAACCACGATAGCCCGTGGCGATAGATAGAATAGCAATGAACGATTGGCCCTATCAAGGGTGGTTGGGAATAATGCGCGCATCAAATGGAACGCGGCAGGTCAGGAGCAAAAAATGTTTGCAAGTCAGGAAGGTAACGCTATTCCGTCAGTCACTTTTCACACACGTCAGGGCGATCGCTGGGTTGATGTCACCACAGAAGCGCTGTTTAAAGACAAAACGGTGATCGTTTTTTCACTGCCGGGAGCCTTTACACCCACCTGCTCCTCCAGCCATCTGCCGCGTTACAACGAATTAGCGGGTCTGTTTGCCCAACATGGGGTGGACAGCATTCTGTGCGTTTCAGTGAATGACACCTTTGTGATGAACGCCTGGAAAGCCGAACAGCGCGCAGACAACATTACTTTTATTCCCGATGGCAACGGCGAGTTCACGCGTGGCATGGAGATGCTGGTTGAGAAAGCCGATCTCGGTTTTGGCCCGCGTTCATGGCGTTACTCGATGCTGGTGCGTAACGGCATGGTCGAGAAAATGTTCGTTGAGCCGAACAAACCTGGTGACCCGTTTGAGGTCTCCGATGCTGACACCATGCTGCGCTATCTGGCGCCGGAGTGTAAAGCCCAGGAGTCGGTCTCCATATTCACTAAACCTGGCTGCACCTTCTGCACTCAGGCAAAACAGATGCTGATGGATCACGGTATTCAGTACGAAGAAATTGTGCTGGGGCAGGATGCGACAACCGTAAGTCTGCGTGCCGTATCAGGCCGGGCGACGGTGCCGCAGATCTTCATGGGCGGTCGTCACATTGGCGGCAGTGAGGATCTGCAACAATATTTGCTGTCAGCGTAAGAGAATCTGAGCGTCGGCCGGGAGAGCGGGCGCTTTGATGATGTGCCTATAAAAAAGTAGTAATTCTGAAGCTAGAGGTTGGCGGGCATTTAATATGCCCGCTTTTTTTACCTGCTAAGCAGCTGACAACCACTTTTTCAGATCTCGCAATTATTACACGGAAAATAGTCAGATTAACTGGAGGACCTATAATAATGCCAGATAATAGGTAAGAACCCGCAACTTACACATACTCAACTCTCTGGGAAATTCTCTTCAGAAAAAACCTCACCCACGAAATAAGATAAACAACGTTAATTCGTTAAAATTACCATACTGCAACCCATGTAAAAATACGCACAGTGGATATAATTTGAAATTATTCATACTGAAATCCGCATAACAAAAATAAAATAATACCAGTGCGTAAAATGGAAATTATGCTATATACCATCTCCCATCACTCGGTTATTTTTGACTTCGTCGAATACCTTTATATGTTCAGACGAAAATCCTGGTCTATTTAGAAACAACTTTTTGATGGATATAATTATGCGTACTTTATCTTATGAAGAAACAAATGCAGTGAGTGGTGCTGACCTGCAAGGTGCACTCATCGGCATGGTAGATGGTGCAGCAACAGGTATGGCGATTGGGGGTAAATGGGGGGGAGCAGGTGGCTTCGGTTTCGGCGCCATAGCCCAGCTTGTTGGCCTGATTATTCCAACTATCATGGGTGGTGTCGCAGGCTTAGTTGTCGGCGCTGCCACCGATACCGCTTCAGTGCAAAGCCTGATTGCAGATTATCGTACCGCTTTCGGTCCAGGTAACGTTGATCATGGCGGCACGATCGGTTAATCCTCGCGACTAGTGACTCCAGGGGGCGATACAGTGTCTGAGAAACTTATCACTGCGCCCTTTTTTCTTCTGCAGAATAAAAATGGAATCTCGCATGAGAATGTTATCGATTAATGAATTTCAATATGTCAGTGGTGCGGCGGTAATTACTACTGAAACCTGGGCTTATATGGATCAGGTGCTGAGTAATACCTTAGATGGCGCATCTACTGGCATGGCGATTGGTGGAAAATGGGGAGGCGCAGGCGGCATTATATTTGGCGCTACATCTCAACTAGTCGGTCTTATTGTCCCCGCAATAATGGGCGGCATATTGGGCATGGTATCCAGCATTACGATAGGTTACGAGGCGACAGGGCTGTTACTAAATGATTATCGGGAAAAATTCGGCACTGCTTAATTTTTTCAAAAAAACAAACTAAAGACTACCGGTAATAGCAACTGATGTTGGTTTTCGCCCAAAGTTTTAGTACGATCGAATAATCAGCACACCCAGTGGTTAATAATTTCGCAAAGGTAATGCCCTTTACCTGACATTATAATAACGGGCAAAGCATTAACTCTGCCCGCTTCTCAATCACGCCAGACGCTGCTTAGCATCACCGATGGCACGCGCAACCTGCTGTGGCGAGACACCGCCCTGCGCATTACGCTTATCCAGACAGGATTGTAGCGCCAGAATCGGATAAACATCCTCGCCAATCACCGAGCTGAACTGCTGCAACTGCGCCAGCGACAACGCTTCCAGCGCCACGCCCTGCCCGATGGCAGCAACCACCACTTCCCCGACGATATGGTGTGCTTCACGGAATGGCACACCTTTAGCGACCAGATAGTCAGCCAGTTCGGTGGAGTTTGCGTAACCCTGTTCCGCCGCTTCCTGGCAGCGCGGACGCTTAACCTGCAGGCCATCCAGCACCAGTACGGACATATGCAGACAGTCGAGCCAGGTGTCGAGCGCGTCAAACAGCCCCTCTTTGTCTTCCTGCATATCTTTGTTGTAGGCAAGTGGCAAACCTTTCAGCGTCATCATCATGCCGGTCAGTGCGCCCTGCACCCGACCACACTTGCCGCGAATCAGCTCCAGCGCATCCGGGTTTTTCTTCTGCGGCATCAGCGATGAGCCAGAAGTGACTTTATCTGACAGCTCAATAAAGCCCGCTTCGCCGGTATTGAAGAAGATCATATCTTCAGCAAAACGCGACAGATGCACCATGCCAATGGCCGCATCAGACAGCAGCTCCAGCACGTGATCGCGATCTGATACCGTATCCAGACTATTGCGCGTTGCAGAAGCAAAGCCCAGCCAGCCAGCCAGTTGCTGACGATCGATCTCGTAAGCGGTACCAGCCAGAGCGCCACAGCCCAGCGGGCTGACATCAAGCCGCTTCAGGGTATCCTGCAGACGGCTCTCGTCACGCGCCAGCATTTCAACGTAGGCCAGACACCAGTGCGCAAATGTCACCGGCTGCGCACGCTGCAGGTGGGTGTAGCCAGGCATCACCGCATCCTGATTCACTTCCGCGGTGACCACCAGTGCCTGCTGAAGATCACGCGTGGCTCCCAGCAGCGCCTCAATCTGCACCTTGCACCACAGTTTCAGATCGGTCGCGACCTGATCGTTACGGCTACGGCCGGTATGCAGCTTTTTACCCAGCGCACCGACTTTGTCGATCAGCTTGCCTTCAACCCAGCTGTGGATATCTTCGGCGTCGCTCTGCAGGATCTGTTCAGGATTCTCACGCACGTCATCCAGTAACGCATTCAGCGCGACTTCCAGCTGCTGCTGCTCATCCTGAGTCAGAACATTGACCGTCACCAGCGCTTTGGACCAGGCAACAGAGCCAATGATGTCCTGCTCTGCCAGGCGGTAATCGAAGCGCAGCGAGTCATTGAACTGTTTAAAACGTTGATCCGCTGCCTGAGTAAACCGTCCACCCCAAAGTGCCATGTGAAAACTCCTCTGAATCGTTAAACAAGAGGCGGCATAAATGCCGCCCCTGAATGAAAACTGTGAGGCGAGGCGCACCCCGCCTGAAAATTACTTCTTCTGCTCGTTCAGGGCGCGGATACGCGAAGAGAGCGAGAACAGACGGATAAAGCCGCCCGCATGGCGGTGATCGTAGACCTCATCTTCACCAAAGGTGGCGAACTCTTCTGAGTAGAGGCTGTTCGCGGAACGCTTCTGGGTGGCTGTCGCCTGGCCTTTATAAAGCTGCAGCACCACTTCACCGTTAACGTCTTCCGCCAGCGATTCAGCAGCAGCCTGAATTGACTTACGCAGCGGTGCGAACCAGCGGCCGTCATAAACCACGTAAGACATCTCGTGACCCAGCTGCTCACGCCATTTGAAGCTATCGCGATCCAGCACCAGCTGCTCAACCGCACGCAGCGCATTCACCATGATGGTGCCGCCCGGGGTTTCGTAGCAGCCGCGGGATTTAATGCCCACCAGACGGTTTTCAACGATATCGATACGGCCAACGCCATGCTTTGCGCCCAGCACGTTGAGTTTTTCCAGACACTGGAACGGACTCAGTTTTTCGCCGTTAACCGCCACAACCCGACCTTTTTCCACGGTTACGGTCACTTCTTCAGGCTGGTCAGGGGCGTCCAGCGGATCGACAGTCCAGACCCAGCAATCTTTATTCGGTGCATTGGCCGGGCTTTCCAGCACGCCGCCTTCGGTGGAGATGTGCCAGGCGTTTTCGTCACGGCTGTAGATTTTTTCCAGCGACGCGGTGGTCGGGATGTTGCGCTCTTTCAGGTAGTCCAGCAGCGCTTCACGTGAACGCAGGTTCCATTCACGCCACGGTGCCACCACTTTGAGCTGCGGTGCCAGCGCGGTGTAGGTGGTTTCGAAACGCACCTGGTCATTCCCTTTACCGGTTGCGCCGTGACACAGCGCATCTGCGCCCACTTTCAGCGCCAGCTCAACCTGGGCTTTAGCGATGATAGGACGCGCCATTGAGGTGCCCAGCAGATAGGTGCCTTCATACAGCGCACCGGTCTGCAGCACCGGATAGACGTAGTCGCTGATAAACTCTTCACGCAGGTCAACCACGTGGCATTCAGATGCGCCGGACTGCAGGGCTTTCTTCTCTACACCTTCCAGATCGCCGCGCTCCTGACCGATGTCCGCTACGAAAGCGACCACTTCACAGCCGCCGTAGTTCTCTTTCAGCCATGGAATAATGGCTGACGTATCAAGACCACCGGAGTAAGCCAGAACGATTTTTTTGATGTTTTGCGTTTGCATTTCGTAATCCTTGAATCAGAGTCGTTAAGCGAGAATCCGGGTGCCAATAGACACGCCGTTAAACAGGTCAGGCAGCCGCTCAGCGTGACGCCAGCTGGCAATATCCACCGGACGGCCCAGCGTACGCGCCGCATCAAGCGCAGCGTGCACTTTAACAATCATGCCGTCAGTAATAATGCCCTGGGTAATCAGCTGCTCAGCTTTGTCGGCGGTCATCTCTTCGATGCGCTGACCTTTGCCGTCGAGAATACCACTGACGTCTGACAACAGAACCAGATCGGCGCCCAGCGTTGAGGCCAGTGCGGTCGCCGCCTGGTCAGCGTTGACGTTCATCAGGTCGCCGCTGTCAGTAATGCCAATGGAGCTCACCACCGGCATATAACCGGCCGCCAGCAGGGTGTTCAGCAAGGCCGGATCTCCCGGCATTGCATGGCCAACATGGCCGAGTTCTTCATCAAACGGGGCGACATTGACGATGCCCGCATCGCCCAGGCAGAGGCCGACCGCGTTGATGCCCGATTTTTTCGCCCAGGCCAGCAGCGTTTTATTCGCGGTTCCCGCCAGCGCACCGGTAATAATGTCAATCTGATCGGCCGGGGTGACGCGCAGGCCATTTTTCTTCATCACCGGCAGCGCCAGCTTTTTCATCAGCTCATCCACCAGGCAGCCGCCGCCGTGGACGATGATCAGCGGACGCTGATGAGCGCTACGATAGTTAAGCAGTGCTTCAAACAAGCGCGCCAGCGCTTCTTCGCTGTCTAACAGCACACCGCCCAGCTTAATAATCAATGGATTAGTCATGGTTTAGTTATCCGTTAAATCAGTGACTGCGTTTCAGGGAAGCCGAACCGGATGTTCAGGCACTGTACTGCCTGCGATGCCGCCCCTTTCAGCAGATTATCTTCGGCTGCTACAACAATCAGATGTTCGTCCTGCACTTCAAAACCGATATCGCAGTAAGGCAGGCCGACAACGGCTTTCAGCGCCGGTACGCCCTTATCGTAGAGGCGCACCAGCGGCTTGTCGTCATAGGCACGATGGAAGACGGCAGCGATATCTTCGCGGCTGACACCCGCTTTCAGACGGCAGGTGATGGTCGCCAGGATACCGCGCGGGAAGCTCCCCAGGTGCGGTGTAAAGATCACTGGCGTACCGAGGTGCGCGACAATTTCCGGGTGGTGACGATGATTAAACAGACCATAAGGCTGCAGGCTCACTTCGCAGAAGCTGGTCCCGACACTGGCTTTACGTCCGGCACCGCTCACGCCGCTGGTGGCGTTAATAACCGGCCACTGCGCATCGTTTAACAGTCCCGCATCCACCAGAGGTTTCAGTGCCAGCTGAGCCGCGGTCGGGTAGCAACCGGGTACCGCCACCAGTTGCGCCTGCTGAATTTTCTCATGCTGATATTCCGCCAGGCCGTAAACGGCTTTATCGAGCCAGTCGCCATGCTGATGCGTGAAACCGTAGAAACGGGTGTAAAAATCAGCGTCGTTAACGCGGAACGCACCCGACAGGTCGAATACCACACAGCCAGCCTTGAGAAATTCCGGGGCCAGGTCGTGGCTGACTTCGTGGGCCGTCGCCAGGAACACGACATCCACTTTGTCTGCCCACTCCTCCGCGCTGCTCAGCGGCTGCAGCGGTAAATCCACCACGCCTTTCAGCTGCGGATGGAGATCGGACAGGCGCTTGCCGGCATCAGGGCTTTGCGCCGAAACCGCCAAAGCGGTTATGTTGATATGTGGATGGCGATTCAGGAAGGTGGCAAGCTCAACACCAGCATAACCACTGGCACCAACGATCAGCGTATTCAACATCAGGCTGTAACCCTTTTTACAGTCGCACGTTCCGGGTCGCGGCCTTGCCCCGTTACCCACCCTGTCATCTGCAGTGATTTAAGGTTCCCTTGCAGAGGACGTTAATGTATTTTTATTCACTATTACTGCATGAATATGGATACATCCTAACCCAAGGACCGCCAACAGTGAAGACAAAATTACCGCCTTTTATTGAACTGTACAGCCAGTTAATCGCCACACCGTCGATCAGTGCAACCGATGCCGCACTGGATCAGAGTAATGAAACTTTAATCAATTTGCTGGCCGGCTGGTTCCGCGACCTTGGCTTCAGCGTTGAAGTGCAACCGGTGCCCGGCACCCGCAATAAATTTAACATGCTGGCGCGAACCGGCAACGGAGCGGGCGGCCTGCTGTTAGCGGGTCATACGGATACCGTTCCCTTTGACGATGGCCGCTGGACGCGCGATCCCTTTACCCTGACCGAGCACGACAACAAGCTCTATGGTCTGGGCACGGCAGACATGAAAGGCTTCTTCGCCTTTATTCTCGATACGCTGCGCGATGTGGATGTCAGCACGCTGAGTAAGCCGCTCTATATCCTCGCCACAGCCGATGAAGAGACCACCATGGCGGGTGCCAAATATTTTTCGGAATCAACGCAACTGCGTCCCGACTGCGCCATCATCGGTGAACCGACCTCGCTGAAACCGGTGCGCGCGCACAAGGGCCATCTGTCCAACGTGATTCGTATTGAAGGGAAATCGGGCCATTCCAGCGATCCGGCGCGTGGCGTCAATGCCATTGAACTGATGCATGAGTCGATCACCCATCTGATGCAACTGCGTCACACGCTGCAGGAGCGTTATCACCATGACGGCTTTGCTATTCCCTATCCCACCATGAATTTCGGCCATATTCATGGCGGCGACGCCGCTAACCGTATTTGCGCCTGCTGTGAACTGCATATGGATATCCGTCCGCTGCCAGGCCTGTCGCTGAGCGATCTGGATGGGTTACTGAACGAGGCGCTGGCACCCGTGAGTGCACGCTGGCCGGGCCGTGTCACGGTGGCCGAACTGCATCCGCCGATTCCGGGCTATGAGTGTCCGGCAAACCATGAGTTAGTGAGCGTGGTAGAGAAATTGCTGGGTACGCCAACCGAGGTGGTGAACTACTGCACCGAAGCGCCGTTTATTCAACAGCTCTGCCCGACGCTGGTCCTGGGTCCAGGTTCGATTAATCAGGCACACCAGCCAGATGAATTTATCGATACGGCATTTATTAAGCCGACCCGGGCGCTTATCAGTCAGGTTGTGCAGCATTTTTGTCACTGATTGACAGTAAATGGGGCATTTCACTGTATTAACAGCAAAATGCCCCCTCATTCTGCGGGAATTAACAATAAGAATAACTTATCCCGCTTCCTTCCCGATAAATTCTGTGAATTTCCGTTAGTTAGCGCCATCTTCAGCGCACTTTAACGCATTTGACGAACGCAACATTACGTGGCTAGATAAAAGACGATGTTATGCCCACCGGGTGATTATCCAGAACGTTTCAGAATGCGGACAGGCGGCAACGGAGCCGGTTCCCTTTAGAGTATCGGGAACACGATGTTGCTGATTTTTTGCTGCCTGAAAGGTCGGGTGTAGAAGTTTTTAAAGACGATAAGGGTGTCAGGGTCCAATGAACGAACAATATTCCGCAATGCGAAGTAATGTCAGTATGCTCGGCAAACTGCTCGGGGATACGATTAAGGATGCACTGGGAGAGAACATCCTCGACCAGGTGGAAACCATCCGTAAGCTCTCCAAGTCATCCCGTGCAGGCAATGATACTCATCGTAAAGAGCTGCTCAATACGCTGCAGAACCTCTCCAACGAGGAGCTTCTGCCGGTTGCACGCGCATTCAGCCAGTTTCTGAACCTCACCAACGTGGCTGAGCAGTATCAGACCATCTCGCAGAGCGGCGAAGGTGAGAACCATCCTGAACTGCTGAAAAAGACCTTTGATACCCTGAAGCAGCAGAAAGATATCAGCGAAACCGACATTCTGGCGGCCATTGAGTCGCTGTCGCTGGAGCTGGTGCTGACTGCGCACCCGACCGAAATCACCCGCCGTACGCTGATTCACAAGCTGGTTGAAGTGAACAGCTGTCTGAAACAGCTCGACCACAGCGACGTCTCCGACTACGAGCGTAACCAGATTATGCGCCGTCTGCGTCAGCTGGTGGCACAGGCGTGGCACACCGATGAGATCCGCAAATATCGTCCGACCCCTGTCGACGAAGCCAAATGGGGCTTTGCCGTCGTGGAAAACAGCCTGTGGGAAGGCGTTCCGGCCTTCCTGCGTGAGCTGAATGAGCAGGTCGAAGAGGCCTTTGGCATTAAGCTGCCGGTCGATTTCGTGCCGGTTCAGTTCACCTCCTGGATGGGTGGCGACCGCGACGGTAACCCGAACGTCACGGCATCGATCACCCGCCATGTGATGCAGCTAAGCCGCTGGAAAGCCACAGACCTGTTCCTGCGTGATATCGGCGTATTGATTTCCGAGCTGTCGATGTCCGAGTGCAGCGAAGAGATCCGCGAGCTCAGCGGCGATCCGGAAGCGCTGGAACCTTATCGCGTAATCCTGAAACGCCTGCGCAGCCAGTTAATGTCTACCCAGTCATTCCTGGAACGCCGCCTGAAAGGTGAGCGTCTGCCGCGTCCGGCCGATTTGCTGGTCTCAAACGATCAGCTGTGGGACCCGTTGTATGCCATCTATCAGTCACTGCAACAGTGCGGCATGGGCATTATTGCCAACGGTCAGTTGCTCGATACGCTGCGCCGCGTGAAATGCTTCGGCGTGCCGCTGGTGCGTATCGATCTGCGTCAGGAAAGTACCCGCCATACAGAGGCGATTGCTGAAGTCACCCGTTACCTGGGCCTCGGCGATTATGAAAGCTGGTCCGAAGCAGACAAACAGGCCTTCCTGATCCGTGAACTGAACTCCAAACGCCCATTGCTGCCACGCAGCTGGGAACCCAGCGATGAGACGCGTGAAGTGCTGGAGACCTGTCGCGTTGCGGCTGAAGCCCCACAAGGCTCTATCGCCGCTTATGTTATTTCGATGGCGAAAACCCCGTCCGACGTGCTGGCCGTGCATCTGCTGCTGAAAGAAGCAGGTATCGGCTATGCCATGCCGGTTGCACCGCTGTTTGAAACACTGGATGACTTGAACAACGCAAACGACGTGATGAGCCAGTTACTGAGCATCGACTGGTATCGCGGCTTTATTCAGGGCAAACAGATGGTGATGATTGGCTATTCTGACTCGGCGAAAGATGCCGGTGTGATGGCCGCCAGCTGGGCGCAGTATCAGGCACAGGATGCGCTGATTAAAACCTGCGAAAAAGCCGGGATTTCACTGACGCTGTTCCACGGACGCGGCGGCAGCATTGGCCGTGGCGGCGCACCTGCCCATGCTGCGCTGCTGTCACAACCGCCAGGCAGCCTGCGCGGCGGTCTGCGTGTGACCGAACAGGGCGAGATGATCCGCTTTAAATATGGTTTACCAGCCGTGACGATCGCCAGCCTGTCGCTCTACACCGGCGCGATTCTGGAAGCGAACCTGATGCCACCACCGGAGCCAAAACGCGAATGGCGCGACATCATGGATCAGCTCTCTGCTGACTCCTGCGCAATGTATCGCGGGTATGTGCGTGAAAATGCAGACTTCGTCCCCTACTTCCGTTCGGCGACGCCGGAGCAGGAACTGGGTAAATTACCGCTCGGCTCACGTCCGGCTAAACGCCGTCCTACCGGTGGCGTGGAGTCGCTACGTGCGATCCCGTGGATTTTTGCCTGGACGCAGAACCGCCTGATGCTGCCTGCCTGGCTCGGTGCCGGTGCTGCCCTGCAGCAGGCGATGGCGGCCGGTCATCAGGATCAGCTGGAAGCGATGTGCCGCGACTGGCCGTTCTTCTCAACCCGTCTGGGCATGCTGGAGATGGTGTTCTCGAAAGCGGACCTGTGGCTGGCGGAATATTACGATCAGCGTCTGGTCGACAAATCACTCTGGCCGCTGGGCAAACAGCTACGCGATCAGCTTGATGCCGATATTAAAGCGGTACTGACCATCGCCAACGACTCGCACCTGATGGCTGACCAGCCGTGGATTGCCGAGTCGATTGCGCTGCGTAACGTCTATACCGATCCGCTCAACGTACTCCAGGCAGAACTGCTGCATCGTTCCCGTGCGCAGGAAGCGCGGGGTGAAGAACCGGATGCCCGCGTTGAGCAGGCTCTGATGGTGACGATTGCGGGTGTCGCAGCAGGCATGCGCAATACCGGTTAATCCTGATCAGGCGCGGCCCCCACTCCGCGCCGCCGGAGAGCAGCAATAGAAAAGTCGGGAATTTCCCGACTTTTTTACGGGATCAGGCAGAGCGGTTAAGCCGCCGCCGCAACCGGACGAACCCCTAACGTGTGGCAGATGGCGTAACTCATTTCGGCACGGTTCAGCGTGTAAAAATGGAAATCTTTCACCCCTTCGCGTGACAGGATTTTCACCATATCCATCGCGATATTCGCTCCCACCATTTTGCGCGTTTCCGGATCGTCATCCAGACCGGCAAACATCGCGCTCATCCAGCCCGGCACACGCACATTGGTCAGCGTGGCAAAGCGTTGCAATTGCTTAAAGTTAGAGACCGGCAGGATACCCGGCACAATTTCCACATCAATGCCGGTGGCAACACAGCGATCGCGGAAACGCAGATAGCTTTCGACGTCGAAGAAAAACTGGGTAATAGCCCGATTTGCGCCTGCATCGATTTTTCGTTTGAGATTAATCAGGTCGGCCTGGGCGCTTTTCGCTTCAGGATGGACTTCCGGATAGGCGGCGACGGAAATATCAAAATCGCCAACCTCTTTCAGCAGCGAAACCAGATCGCTGCCATACATCTCTGGCTTGCCGCTACCAGGCGGCAGATCGCCACGCAGCGCCACAATATGGCGGATGCCGTTGTTCCAGTAATCCTGAGCGATGGTGCGCAGTTCATCGCGCGTCGCATCAACACAGGTCAGATGGGGTGCGGCTTCCAGGCCGCTGCGATCTTTAATGTCTTTGATAATGCTGTGGGTGCGATCACGTTCACCTGAGTTCGCACCGTAAGTGACAGAAACGAATTTCGGTTTCAGACTGCTCAGGCGGTCAATTGAGGTCCACAGAGTCTCTTCCATTTCGCTGGTGCGCGGCGGAAAGAACTCAAACGACACATTAATTTGCCCGTTCAGTTCAGCCAGACTCTGGTTTAGCGCTTCGCGCTGATTGGCATGAAAGAAACTCATCCTGCACCCTCACTGATTAATAATCGGCCTGAAAACATCTACACGTTTAGACGTCCAGATGTTCAAAATGACGCAATCTCAGTGTGCCGTCAACGTAAAAATGGTCAACTGACGTGATCAATTTTCAATCAACATGAAGGGATTTCAACAGGAAGGAGATAACGCTTTGAAAACAGGCGCCGAAGCGCCTGATGAGGAGGGATTACAGCAGTTGTGCGAGGCGATTAATATCTGACTGAATAGCGCCGGCGGTGACATCCCGGCCTGCGCCCGGCCCGCGGATCACCAGCGGATTATCGCGATACCAGCGGCTCTCAATGGCAAAGACGTTGTCGCACGGCAGCAGCGCGGCCAGCGGGTGCTCCGGTCGCACCGCTTCAACACCTACGCGCGCCTTGCCGTTAGCATCAAAACGGGCAACGTAGCGCAGCACCAGGTCCATCTCCCGCGCGGCTTCCAGCCGCTGCAGCATCTGCTCGTTCAGCTCTTCGCCATTTTCAAAGAAGTGGTCCACAGATCCCTGCTGACAGTTGTTCGGCACCAGCGATTCAACCCGCACCTGATCCGGCTCGATGTTGTAGCCCGCCTCACGGGCAAGGATCACCAGTTTGCGCATCACATCCTGACCCGAGAGATCGGCGCGCGGATCAGGCTCGGTTAACCCCTGCTGCCACGCCTGATCCACCAGCTCGGTAAACGGCACCGTGCCATCAAACTGCAGGAACAGCCACGACAGCGTACCGGAGAAGATCCCGCTAATCGCCAGAATGGTATCGCCGCTGTCGCGCAGATCGCGCACCGTATAGTTAATCGGCAGACCAGCACCAACAGTGGCGTTATAGAGCCAGTGACGCCCGGTTTTGGTAAAGGCATCGCGAATCTGCCGCCAGGTCTGGCTGTCAGACGCACCCGCAACCTTGTTGGCGCTGATCACATGAAAACCGTGGCTGGCAAAGTCAAGATACTGCTGCGCCAGGGGTGTACTGGCAGTGACATCCAGTACCACCAGGTCATCGAACGGGTGAGCACGCATCCACAGGAACAGCGACTCTTCATCGCGCTCCACCGCCTCATCATCAAAGAAGGCGAGTGCACGACTGGCATCCAGCCCGTCATAGCTCAGCAGGCTGCGGCTGCTGTCCGCGACGCCCGCCAGCACAAATTCAAAGCCGGTGCGCGCTGACAGCGTTTCCTGATCGCGGGCAAACAGTTCCAGCCAGCGTGAACCGATATTGCCTTTGCCAAACAGCATCAGACCGATGCGCTTTTCTGCGCGGAACAGTGACTGATGCAGTCCCTGAATCAGGTGCTGGGTCGGCCCGACGCGCAGCACCGCCACCACGCTGATGTGATCTTCTGACTGCCAGATGAATTCAACAGGCTGATCTTTTAACTGCTGCCAGAAGCGATGAGTATGCAGCGGGTTACGGGTAACGCCTGCTCCCACTAGCGCTACCAGCGCCAGGCCGTCGCGCAGCTGCAGATGACCCGGTAAACCGGCGTCCTGTAGCAACGTGAAGGCGCTGTTGACCACTTCGGAGGTATAACAGAGTTGCAGCAGCTGACGATCAGGATGGACGCCAAACGCCAGCGGGCGCAGTTGCGCGCGCTTCAGCAGCAGATCGATCTCTTTGTGCAGGATAGCGAAGTCATGCTGCTCTGGCAGCTGAATCTCAATCAGGCAAACATCATCGTGGCTGGTTACGATGCGCGCCCCGGTCCCCGAAGCCAGCACACGCTCGATGCGGGTTGAGCCCTGCTCTGGCTGATAGCTGCAGCGCAGTTGCAGGTCGATATCGCTGCCAGAAACCGGCTGCAGCGTGCGGGTATGCAGCACCGGAGCAGCCAGGCGAGCCAGCTCACTGGCTTCATCCAGCCTTAACAGCGGCAGCAGACAGGCATCAGAAACTTTGCGGGGATCGGCGCTGTAAACGCCCGCGACATCGCTCCAGATGGTCACGCGTCCTACACCCGCCAGCGCGCCAATCTGCGTGGCGGAATAGTCGGAGCCGTTGCGGCCAAGCAGGACGGTTTCACCGGCATCGTTGCGGCTGATAAAGCCGGTTACCACGATGCGCTTTTGCGGATGCTGCGCCAGCAAAGTCTGCAGCAGGGGCCAGGATTTACCCTCATCCACCTGCGGCTGAGCAGCACGTTCAGCACGCAGAAACTCACGCGCATCCAGCCAGCAGGCCTGCAGATCACGCTGGCTCAGTACCGCTGACATCAGGCGTGCCGACCATATTTCACCGTGCCCGACCACGTCGGCATAGACCGCATCGGTGATCGGCGCATCCAGCAGTACGGCCAGCTTTTCCAGATCGCGGATAAATGCAGTGATTAAGGGTTCGGCGATCTCAGCAGGCAGCAGCGCACCGATTAGCTCGCTCTGGTAGCGCCGTAAAGCCTGTTGCACCTGATGCGCAGAGAGCCGATCGTTCTGGCTCAGCTTCAGCCAGCTAATCAGCTGGTTGGTGGTTGAACCTGCCGCGGAGACCACCATCAGATCGCCCGGCTGGCTGTAGTCCGCCATAATGCTGGCAACGCGCTGATAGCAGCGCGCATCGGCCAGGCTGCTGCCGCCAAACTTGTGCAACTGCCTGATGTTCGGCGTTCCCGCGCCTGCTGAAATCGTCATGCTTAATCCTCGGCTGCGATCCGGAATGCATTATCCAGATCGGCAATTAAATCTTCGTGATCTTCAATACCAACAGAAACCCGTAGCAGCGTATCGGAAATGCCTGCTGCCGCGCGTGCTTCTGCCGACATCCCCGCGTGCGTCATGGTGGCGGTATGGGAGATCAGACTCTCTACGCCGCCCAGCGATTCCGCCAGCGTAAATAACCGCAACGCTTTCAGGAAGCGACGCAGCAGCGCCTCATCACCGTCGACCTCGAAACTCAGCATGGCGCCAAAGCCACGCTGCTGACGTACAGCATGTTCGTGTCCGGCGTTTTCCGGCAGCGAAGGATGATACAACTTTTTCACCCGCTTTTGCTGCTTCAGATAGTCCACAATCGCGAGTGCGTTGCGTTGAGCAGCGGCGATGCGCGGTGACAGCGTACGAATCCCGCGAAGCAGCAGATAACTGTCAAATGCCGCGCCGGTCACGCCAATGTTATTTGCCCACCAGGCCAGGTCGGTCGCCAGTTGCGGATCTTTGGCAATCACCGCGCCCGCCACCACATCGGAGTGACCATTGAGGTATTTGGTACAGGAGTGGATCACCAGGTCCGCACCCAGCGCGAGAGGATTCTGCAGCGCCGGACTCATAAAGGTGTTGTCTACTACGCTGACGGCACCCGCCGCGCGTGCGGCGGCGCAAATCGCGCTGATATCCACGACGCGCAACAGCGGATTACTGGGACTTTCAATCAGCACCAGTTTGGGGTTTTCATCCAGCGCCGCCTGCAGCGCCACCGGGTCGCCCTGATCGACAAATTTCACCCGATACGCGCCGCGTTTGCTCAGGCTGTCAAATAACCGATAGCTGCCGCCATAACAGTCGTGTGGCGCAACCAGCAGATCGCCAGGCTTCAGGAACACCGTCGTGACCAGGTGAATAGCCGACATGCCGGTATTGGTTAATACCGCACCCGCCCCGCCTTCCAGTTCCGCCAGCGTACGCTGTACGACATCACGCGTGGGGTTACCACGACGGGAATAGTCATGTGCACGAGGCTCATTGAAATCCAGGAAGTTATAGGTTGTAGAGAGGTGGATGGGCGGGACAACGCAGCCATATTGCTCGTCATCATTCAAACCGCTGCGCACTGCGATGGTTGCCGGTTTACGCGTCATGAGCGAATTGTTCCTGAAGAGTTAAAAAAATGTAGTCCACAGAATATCACCCTCTAATTAGACGTCAATACATCTGGACATCTAAATGTCTTTGCGTATAGATTGAGCACAAACGCAATAACCGCTAAAATTATGCGTCATCGCCTGGCGTTCCCCTCTGTAATGCAGAAGCGGCGAACGAAGAAAACCCGCCATATGAGGGGTCAGGCAGGAAAAAATCAGGCATAATCCGCTGATTTCCTCACATTTAACGTTTATTAATTAAGGTAACCCATGGCTGAATGGAACGGCGAATATATCAGCCCATACGCTGAGCACGGTAAGAAGAGCGAGCAGGTCAAGAAGATTACAGTTTCTATCCCATTGAGCGTGCTGAAGATTTTAACGGATGAGCGTACCCGTCGTCAGGTGAATAACCTGCGTCACGCTACCAACAGCGAGCTGCTTTGCGAAGCCTTTTTACATGCCTTTACGGGTCAACCGCTGCCGGATGATGTCGACCTGCGTAAAGAGCGTAGTGATGAGATTCCGGAAGAAGCAAAAGCAATCATGCGCCAGATGGGTGTCGACCCGGATACCTGGGAATATTAATTCCCGGGGCCGGTTTCGCTTAACCCCGCTTCAGAGGAGCAGGCTCCGCTCAGGGAGCCGCTTTCTGATCCGATGTGAAATGACCTTCCTGCTTTCCGTAATCTGACAGACCCTTCTGAATATTGCCCGCCAGACTTATCATAAAACTCCAGCCTGTTCTCCTATTATTCCGTTATTTCTGTTGCAATAAGAATGTCTTTTTATTCCGACAATAGAATAATTACTATTGTTCACTATTATCTGCATCCGTAAAATTTTGCCAGAGCGACTATTTCACGGAAAGAAAATGAGCATTAAATATAAAATAACGTCATCTGCATCCGCTTATCTTCTTATTTTTTTCGCTGCAGTAACCTTTTCCTTTCCTGATCAGGCGAAAGCTGCACCCGCTCTCACAGAGTCAAATGGGAATATCAATGCACTGCAACAGGATCGGGTACGCAAAGCGCAACTGATGCCTGAACCGCAGCGGGCAGCGTCTGAACAACAGCGCTTCCGGGCAGAAGAGATTCCCTTTCCGCATGAAGAAAAATGTTATCTTATCGATAAGGTCTCTTTAAAGCAGGATAACAAAAAAATTCACCTCGAAAAATTAAGGTATTTTACTTCTCAGGCAGAAGGAAAATGTCTGGGTATCGCGGGTATAAAACTGCTGGCAAAAACTCTGCAAAATGAAATCATCCGGGCGGGATATATCACCACACGTGTTAATTTACCGGAGCAGAACCTGTCAGGTGGTGAATTAAAATTTGATATTAATGCCGGTAAAGTGGGAAAAATCGTTCTTAATAAATCCGGAGACGACTATATCAATTTAACCAGCACATTACCGTTCAAAGCGGGTGATGTGCTTGAACTCAGCGACCTTGAACAGGGTAGTCTTAATCTTCAGCGAGTACCGGGATCGCAGGTTAACGTCAATCTTGTGCCTGGCAGTGGCAAAGGTGAAAGCGACATTTATATCCAGCGCAGGCAGGATAAATACTGGCAGGTGGGTGCATGGCTCAATGATGCTGGCTCGGTTGCAACAGGCCGATATCAGGGTGGTGCAGCGCTCTATCTGAATAATATTACCTCACTCAGTGACACCCTTTATGTCTCTTATGGCCACGATATTGCCCCGAAGCACACGATAAAAGGTAACAGTAATAAATCGATAGGTTATTCAATCCCCTGGGGATACTGGTGGCTCGATCTCTACGCCAGTCACAGTGACTACCGACAATTTATGACCGGAAACTGGGCAAAATGGACGCTGAATAATAAGAACCATTATTACAGTGCGCAACTCAATCGGCTGATTTCACGAACCGTGCATCAGACCAGCACGGTTGGCCTGCAAATATTTGATACGGAATCGCGTTACTCTCTGGATGATTTTGACCTTGTCAGCATGCATAAAAGAAGTGCGGGCTGGAAAGCGGTGCTGCAACATCAAATCAATGTTGATAATGCAGGTCTCGCAACCACGCTAAGTTACCAAAGAAAGATGCCCTGGTTTAACAGCAGTAATACTGTTGAGCAGGAGTATGGACTCATTGATAAGCAAGGTCGGATTGTCACTTTAGATCTTGAGGGTTCCGTCAACTTTCGTGTCTATGAAAACTGGCTGAATTACTTCCCTCATATCAGCCTGCAATATTCGCCCGATAGCCTCTCGTCACTTAACCGCTTTTCGCTGGCAAACCGCTGGACGGTGCGCGGTTTCGATGGTGAATATTCTCTTCAGGACAATAAGGGAGGGTACTGGCGCAACGATCTTAGCTGGATAATCCCCGGCCAACCGATTCAGCCCTATATCGGTGTTGATGCAGGCCAGGTCTATGGCAATTACAACCAGCTGTATTATAAAGGAAAAACCGTCATAGGCAGCGTTGTCGGCCTGCGGGGAAAACTTCTGCAAACACGCTTTGATCTTTTTGCCGGTACCCCGCTAAAAAAACCACAAGCCTTTCACACTGATCCACTTACGCTGGGTTTTTCATTGCAATGGAAATATTAAAAAAGATGGACATTTTTTAATAAAAAAAACTTTAAAAAACACTCACACAGAAAAAGGATAGAAATAATGAAGAAGCATAAGTTTAACCTGTTATTCCTGGCTACCGTGGCCACATTGTGCAGCCAGCCTGCGCTGGCTGCACTCAATACTTACACTCATGCAAATGGATCGACAGTTGTTAATATTAATCAGGCTGATGCAAATGGTCTTTCTCATAATATGTATCAGAATTTTAACGTCACCAGTGATGGAATGGTCCTGAATAATAGCACGACAGATTTAGTGCGTGACAAAGGTGATCTTGCGCGAAACAGCAATCTGGATAAGTCAGCCAGCCTTATCCTGAATGAAGTTATCTCAAAAAGCTCATCTTCACTGAATGGCTATATTGAAGTCGCCGGTCAAAAAGCGGATGTCATTATCGCCAACCCGAATGGTATTACCTGCTCTGGCTGTAGCTTTATTAACACCGGACGCGCCACGCTGACCACCGGAACGCCCACCTTTACCGAGGGTGCATTGACTGGTTTCAATGTGGCGAAAGGCACGATTACGGTTAATGGTAATGGCCTGAAAGGTGCCGATTACACCGACCTTCTGGCGCAGAAAATTAATATTCAGGGACAGATCGCTACTACTCAATTACAAGCGATTGCTGGTATCTATGATTACAATATCGCTTCCGGTTCGGCGACAGCGACTGGAACGGCCAAAGCCTACGGCAACACCATTGATGTCAGCGCGCTGGGTGGGGCAACTGCGGGAATTATTCAGCTGCAGACTACTGATGCCGGAGCGGGTGTCAATAATAGCGGCATACTGAATGCGACTAATCTCTACATTGCAGCTAATGGCACATTAACCAATAGCGGCACGATTGAAACCGGACTGCTTAGCGCCACCGCAGGTGGCAGCATAACGAACAGAGGAACACTGTCTGCCAGCCAGGCTGTTCTGCAGACAACGGACGCGTTCACCAATAACGGCACCATTAAAACGACGGATTACGCCACCATCGTCAGCCTGGGAAAAATTTCTAACAACAATAATGCGCAAATTGATGCTGCTGGTGCTGTAAATATTGTTTCTCTGGCCGGTAATATTGAGAACAGAGGAACAATCACGACGCCAAAAACGTTGGCCATGCAGACCGGTTATAATACGGTTGACGGCGTCGTCACGGCTGTCGCCAACACCAGCCTGCTCAATTCAGGGGCAATTCAGGCTGGAAACCTGAGTATGAATGCCGTTAAAGAGGTCAGCCTCCTGTCTGGCGGAGACGTGACTTCACAGGGGACAGCCTATGTTTCTGCGATAAAGGTCTCTAACGCGGCGACTCTGACCGCTCAGAGTGCCTCTGTTATGGCGAATGAGGTCAGCAATCAGGGCGTCATGCAGGCAACCGGACTGTTAAACGTGTCGGGCAAAAACGGCATATCTAATAGCGGTACCATGAAGGCGGAAACGCTGACACTGGCGACAGACAAGAAAATCAGTAACTCATCCTGTTTACTCTGGGTGCTGTGCAGTAAAGGTACGATGTCAGCCGATAAAATCTCGATTACCGCACCGAAGATCGCCGCGATTGGTGATTTAGATGGTACTTATACGACGCAGGTACTTGAACTGAATAAGCCTGCGGCGACCCCGGGAACGGACACCAGCCTGTAACAGCCATAAAAAAAACCCAGCCGAAGCTGGGTTTTTTCTTGCCGCCGAACCCGCAGGTTCAGGTGCCTTTTAATCTTATTTTTTAGCGCCTGGCACGCTGAAACGCTTGTTAAAGCGGTCAACACGGCCACCAGTTGCCACTTCACGCTGCTTACCGGTATAGAACGGGTGGCATTTGCCACAAACGTCCAGGTTCAGTTCGTGAGTCAGTGTTGAACGGGTGTGGATCTCGTTGCCGCAGGTACATTTGATAGTAACTGCTTCGTATTTCGGGTGAATACCTTGTTTCATGGGAAACCTCATAGAAGGCCGTGTCGCTCTCCGTGCCAGGCGTTAACCTGCACAGCACCACACGCGGTTGAACATTATAGGGTGTACTCCGGCCAGATTTTCTCACCGAAGGGGGCATATTATACAGGTAAGTCTGGATTGCTGCAAATATATGCTGAGATACCCGCCACAGGGGGTCAGCGTGTACACTAGCTTCCCCGATGATTGAGCCGGAAAGAGAGAGTTATGCCCGTTGTTCAGGTTGCCCTGCCCGTCCCCTTGCCCCGCCTGTTTGATTATCTGCCGCCTCAGGGTGTGCAGCCGGTCATTGGCGGGCGCGTGAGTGTGCCCTTTGGCAATCGCAGAATGATCGGGATTGTGGTCGCCTTTCGTGACAGCAGCGATCTGCCGGAAGCACAGCTCAAGCGCGTGGTTGAGGTGCTGGACAGTGAGTCTCTCTATCCCCCGTCGCTGTGGCGCATCCTGAACTGGGCCGCCAGCTACTACCACTCGCCGCAGGGTGAAGTGCTGAGCCACGCGATTCCGGTGCTACTGCGCCAGGGCAAAGCGGCGCAGGACAATCCCCTGTGGCGCTGGGAAATTACCGAGCAGGGCCGTGAAACCGCGCCGGAAAGTTTAAAGCGCGCCCCGAAACAGCAGCAGGCGCTGGCAGCACTGCGTCAGCAACCGCTCTATCGGCATCAGGTCAGTGAACACGATCTTACCGAGGCAACATTACAGGCATTGCGGGCTAAAGGATTATGCGAACTGCATGAGCATCAGCCGCAGATGCACGACTGGCGCACCACTTATGCTGTAAAAGGCGAACGGCTGCGACTGAATACCGATCAGGCGATGGCCGTGGGTGCGATTCGGGCAGATGATGAACACTATGCCGCCTGGCTGCTGGCGGGCATCACCGGCTCCGGCAAAACTGAGGTTTACCTCAGCGTGCTGGAAAATGTGCTGGCACGTGGTAAACAGGCGCTGGTGCTGGTGCCGGAGATTGGCTTAACCCCACAAACGATTGCCCGTTTTCGGGAACGTTTTGATGCGCCCATCGATGTGCTGCACTCTGCATTAAATGACAGTGAACGGCTGGCGGTCTGGTTACGTGCCCGGCGCGGCGAAACGGCGATTGTGATTGGTACCCGCTCGGCGCTGTTTACGCCGCTGGCTCGTCCTGGCGTCATCATTATTGATGAAGAGCATGACAGCTCCTACAAACAGCAGGAAGGCTGGCGCTATCAGGCGCGCGATCTGGCTGTGTTCCGTGCCCATGAAGAGGATATCCCGATTGTCATGGGCTCGGCGACACCGGCTCTGGAGACGCTGCACAATGTCCGCAGCGGCAAGTATCGCCAGCTCGACCTGACAAAGCGCGCCGGCAACGCCCGACCGGCGCTGCAACAGCTTATCGATTTAAAAGGCGTGCAGCTGATCGGCGGCCTGGCACCGGGTCTGATTGGTAAAATGCGCCAGCATCTGCAGGCCGACAATCAGGTGTTGCTGTTTCTTAACCGCCGCGGCTTTTCACCCGCCCTGCTCTGTCACGACTGCGGCTGGATTGCCGAGTGTACCCGCTGTGACCGCTACTACACCCTGCATCAGCACCACCGTCAGCTACGCTGCCATCATTGCGACAGCCAGCGTCCGCTACCTAATCAGTGCCCGCAGTGTGGCTCAACCCATCTGCTGCCGGTCGGCGTCGGTACTGAGCAGCTGGAGCAGCAGCTCGGCACACTCTTCCCTGGCGTGCCGGTGTCGCGCATCGATCGCGATACCACCAGCCGCAAAGGTGCCCTGGAGCAGCATCTGGCTGACGTCCATCGTGGCGGCGCACGTATCCTGGTCGGCACCCAGATGCTGGCCAAGGGCCACCACTTCCCCGATGTCACACTGGTCTCGCTGCTGGATGTTGATGGTGCCCTGTTCTCAGCCGATTTCCGTGCGGCGGAGCGCTTTGCTCAGCTCTACACCCAGGTCGCCGGCCGTGCTGGCCGTGCCGGAAAGCAGGGTGAGGTGATGCTGCAGACTCACCATCCGGAACACCCCTTACTGCAGACACTGCTGCATCAGGGTTATTCAGCCTTTGCCCAGCAGGCGCTGCTGGAGCGACAGGCGGTTCACCTGCCACCCTGGAGCCGCCATGCGCTGTTCCGCGCGGAAGATATGGATAACCAGCAGGCAGCCGAATTTTTGCAACAACTTCGTAACCTGCTGGAGGCGAGCCCGCTGAATGACAAGGCGATGTGGTTTATGGGTCCGTTGCCCGCTTTGCAGCCCAAACGCAGTGGACGCTGGCGCTGGCAACTTCTGTTGCAGCATCCTTCCCGGCAACGTCTGCAACAGTTACTGAGCAGTTCGTTGCCGCTGGTTTCAACGCTCCCCGCTGCGCGCAAAGTGAAATGGACGCTGGATATCGACCCGACCGAGAGCTGATTTTTACTGACACTGCGAGCCAGATCGAAAAACGTCGCATAAGTCACAATTTTTATGCAAATTAAGTAACAACCAGCCGGGCAATCGTTAACAATGTTGCCCGGATTGCTTTCAGGTCAGGCAAAAACAGAATCGAACGCGCCATAACGCGTCAGGAGCATGTGTTGGAGCAGAATCAACAACCGCCCGCCGCCACGATGAAGGATGTCGCGGAGCATGCGGGCGTCTCAACCGCCACCGTATCGCGTGCGCTCATGAATCCGGAGAAGGTTTCTGCGGCGACCCGCCAGAAAGTCGAGCAGGCCGTTGCCGCCGTCGGCTATGCAGCACATGGCCCAACGCGCAACGCACGGCGTAACGAAACGCGAACCATCCTGGTTATTGTCCCTGACATCTGCGATCCCTTCTTTAGTGAAATCATTCGTGGCGTCGAAGTCACGGCAGCCGAAGAAGGCTATCTGGTCCTGATTGGTGACTGTGCTCATCAGAATCAGCAGGAGCGAACCTTTCTCAATCTGATGGTCACACGACAGATCGATGGCATGGTGCTGCTCGGGTCACAGTTGCCCTTTGATGCCAGCATTGATGAGCAACGTAACCTGCCGCCCATGGTGATGGCGAATGAGTTTGCGCCGGAAATGTCGCTGCCCACAGTTCACATCGATAACCTGACCGCCGCATTTGAAGCGGTGAATCATTTACTGCAGTTAGGCCACTCGCAGATCGCCTGTATCGCCGGGCCGGAAGAGATGCCGCTCTGTCAGTATCGGTTGCAGGGCTATGTACAGGCGATGCGTCGCAGCGGGCTGACGGTCGATCCCACCTATATTGTGCGCGGTGATTTTACGTTTGAAGCAGGCGTGGCCGCCATGAATCAGCTGATGACCCTGCCGCAACCGCCGCGCGCCCTGTTCTGCCACAGCGATATTATGGCGCTGGGGGCGATGAATCAGGCCAGACGCTGTGGACTGCGGATACCGGACGACCTCTCTGTGGTCGGATTCGATGACATTGAGCTATCACGTTACTGCGAGCCGCCGTTGACCACGGTCACGCAGCCACGTTACCAGATAGGCCGGGAGGCGATGCTTCTGCTGCTGGATGAGTTAAATGGCAAACGGGTCATCAGCGGATCGCGGCTGCTGGATGCCGGTTTAACCATTCGTGGCAGCACGGCGCGAGCAAAAAAGCGTGAAAAATAAGCGTATTTGTCTGATTTTTTCAGTAGATTCTTAAGGCGAACACTGCTGGTCAAAGTTCCGACCCTTGAGTAACATGGCGGACTCCTTGCCGGGCGCGTAAAAATCATCATTTCGCCCAACTGGCACTATTTTTGAAGGGTATAAGAACGAGAGTGGCACAAAAAGATTACGTAGGCCGCGGGCGTTCAACAGGGACGCGTCGCAAAAAAAGCCCCAGCCGTGGCAAGAAGAGCAAAGGCGGTTCGGGAACATCTAAATTGATGATTGTACTGGCGGTCGCAGTGTTGGTGACCTTTGCCGGTGGTTTATGGTTCCTGGCGCATCACAAGAAAGAAGACGTGCCGGTCATTACGGATCATAAAGCCAACGGCAATGGCTTGCCGCCGAAGCCAGAAGAGCGCTGGAAATATATTAAAGAGCTGGAGAACCGTCAGGTCACCGTGCCGACGCCTATCGAACCCTCTTCAGGTGGCGAAGTGAAGTCGCAGACACAGCTGACCGATGAGCAGCGCCAGTTGCTGGAGCAGATGCAGGCAGATATGCGTCAGCAGCCGACGCAGCTCAACGAAGTGCCGTGGAACGAACAAACCCCGGCGCAACGTCAGCAGACGCTGCAGCATCAGCAGCAGTTGCAACAGCTGCAACGCCAGCAGCAGGTTCAGCAACAACAGCAGCAGCAACATCAGCAACAACAACAGGTTCAGCAACAGCGCCAGCAGTTGCAGGCCCAGCAGCAACAGCAACGCCAGCAGCAGTTGCAGCAACAACAGCAGCAATTACAACAACAGCAACGTCAGCAGCAGCAGCAAAACGTACAGCGCCAGACGCAGCCTGCACCGATCACGCGGGAGCCGGACATACAGTCAAAACCGCAGGAGACCGCGAAGGCGAAAACAGCGGAGAAAGCCTCTTCGCAGCGCTGGATGGTGCAGTGTGGTTCGTTCAAAGGCACTGACCAGGCTGAATCGGTGCGTGCAGGCTTAGCCTTTGAAGGTTTTGAAAGCCGTATTACGACCGGTGGCGGCTGGAATCGTGTGGTTATCGGTCCGTATAAAGACCGCGCCTCCGCTGACAGCACCCTGAAACGCCTGCGCAGTTCCGGACACTCCAGCTGTATTCCACTCTCCGTCGGGGGTTGAAACCCGTCAAACCCGCCCCATATCTGTTGCATGATACTCCGCGCCCCGTGCGCGGAGTCCTTTTCCGACTGCAACAAGGGGTCTGCCCGTGACAACAATAGTAAGTGTACGACGCAACGGCCAGGTAGTGATTGGCGGTGATGGCCAGGCTACGCTCGGCAATACCGTGATGAAAGGCAACGTTAAAAAGGTGCGTCGTTTATACAACGATAAGGTGATTGCCGGATTTGCTGGCGGCACCGCAGACGCCTTTACCCTGTTTGAACTTTTCGAACGTAAACTGGAAATGCATCAGGGCCACCTGGTAAAAGCCGCGGTGGAACTGGCGAAAGACTGGCGTACCGACCGCATGCTGCGTCGCCTTGAAGCTTTACTGGCCGTCGCAGATGAGTCAGCCTCTCTGATCATCAGCGGTAACGGTGACGTCATCCAGCCTGAAAACGATCTGATCGCCATCGGCTCCGGTGGGCCTTTCGCCCAGGCAGCAGCACGTGCGCTGCTGGAGAATACCGAAATGGGCGCACGCGACATCGTCGAAAAGTCGCTGAATATCGCGGGTGATATCTGCATCTACACTAACCACAACGTTAATTTCGAAGAATTAACGTCTAAGGCGTAAGGGTATAAATATGTCTGAGATGACTCCACGCGAAATCGTCACCGAGCTGAACCGCTTTATCATCGGCCAGGACAGCGCCAAGCGCGCCGTGGCTATTGCACTTCGCAACCGCTGGCGCCGCATGCAGCTCGACGAAGAGTTGCGCCATGAAGTGACACCAAAAAACATCCTGATGATCGGTCCGACCGGTGTCGGTAAAACTGAGATCGCGCGTCGTCTGGCTAAGCTGGCCAATGCACCGTTCATCAAAGTCGAAGCGACTAAATTTACCGAAGTGGGATATGTCGGTAAGGAAGTAGATTCTATCATTCGTGACCTGACCGATTCGGCCATTAAGATGGTGCGCAGTCAGGCGATTGAAAAGAACAAATACCGTGCCGAAGAGATGGCCGAAGAGCGCATTCTCGATGTGCTGATTCCGCCTGCGAAAAACAACTGGGGCCAGGCAGAGCAGAGCGCTGAGCCGTCTGCGGCGCGCCAGTCGTTCCGCAAAAAGCTGCGCGAAGGCCAGCTGGACGATAAAGAGATTGAGATCGATCTGGCCGCCAGCGCGCCTGGTGTTGAGATCATGGCGCCTCCTGGCATGGAAGAGATGACCAGCCAGCTGCAGTCGATGTTCCAGAACCTCGGCGGTCAGAAGCAGAAAGCGCGCAAGCTGAAGATCAAAGAAGCGATGAAGCTGCTGATCGAAGAAGAAGCGGCAAAGCTGGTTAATCCGGAAGAGCTTAAGCAGGACGCGATTGATGCGGTTGAGCAGCACGGTATCGTGTTTATCGATGAGATCGACAAAATCTGTAAGCGCGGCGGCCAGAATGCCGGCGGCCCGGATGTTTCTCGCGAAGGTGTTCAGCGCGACCTGCTGCCGCTGGTTGAAGGCTGTACCGTTTCGACCAAGCATGGCATGGTGAAAACCGACCACATTCTGTTTATCGCTTCAGGCGCGTTCCAGGTTGCCAGCCCTTCTGACCTGATTCCGGAACTGCAGGGTCGTCTGCCCATCCGTGTAGAGCTGCAGGCACTGACCGTGAATGATTTCCAGCGCATCCTGACCGAGCCGAATGCCTCCATCACCGTGCAGTATAAAGCGCTGATGAATACCGAGGGCGTGAACATTGAGTTCACCGAAGAGGGTATCCGCCGAATCGCTGAAGCCGCATGGCAGGTCAACGAAACCACCGAAAACATCGGTGCGCGCCGTCTGCATACGGTGCTGGAACGTCTGATGGAAGATATATCGTATGACGCCAGCGATCGTCACGGTGAATCCGTGACCATCGATGCTGATTATGTCGGCAAACATCTGGATGAACTGGTGGCTGACGAAGACCTTAGCCGCTTCATTCTCTGATTCACTGAATCAGCGTATTTCAGAAGCCCAGCCCATCCGGCTGGGCTTTTTTATGCATGTTCTTGATCGAACGATGCTTTTTTCATACTGATGATTTTGCCAACAATCTGCATATAGCGATATACTTACCCTTCCTGTGGCAAACAGACGAAACCCTTATGAAATACGATACATCTGAACTCTGCGATATCTACCATGAAGAAGTGAATGTTGTTGAACCGCTTTTTTCAAACTTTGGTGGGCGCACTTCATTCGGTGGTCAGATTACCACAGTGAAATGCTTTGAAGACAACGGCTTACTCTACGATCTGCTGGAAGAGAATGGCCGGGGTCGCGTCCTGGTAATCGATGGCGGCGGCTCCGTGCGTCGTGCGCTGGTCGATGCGCAGCTGGCACGCCTGGCGGCAACCAACGAGTGGGAAGGCCTGGTGATTTACGGTTCGGTACGCCAGGTTGATGAGCTGGAGGAGCTGGAGATTGGCATTCAGGCCATTGCCGCGATTCCGGCAGGCGCTGCGGGTGAAGGGATTGGTGAAAGCGATGTGCGCGTCAATTTCGGCGGCGTCACCTTCTTCTCCGGCGACCATCTTTATGCCGATAATACCGGTATCATTCTGTCAGAGGATGCGCTGGACCTCGAATAGGCCGGACATGAAAACGGGTGCCTGAGCACCCGTTTTTCACATCAGCTGAGGCTTCAAACCTCTTCCATTTTTCCCAGCAAGGCACGCAGACGTTCCTGCCATACGTGTTGCTCTTCTTTCAGGTGCTGATTTTCACGCATCAGCGCATCGTGGTTGCCCGCGACTTGTTGCGCATCGTTACGCAGTGAGTTGTTCTGCTCTTTCAGCTCTTCGATTTCCATCTGCAACAGGGTGATGGTATCAATCGCCTGCTGTACTTTCGCTTCCAGTTTCTCAAACACTTCAAATGACATCTTTCTGACCTCTCCTAAATTCCTGCAAGGCGTTGATGATGCCAGCTTAAGCCAGCAACGTTGTCCCGATTGTATGTAGCCTCACCCCGCAAGTCCAGCAACGCGGCCTTTGCGGGCGTAGTCTGTAACACTTTTCAGCCAATCCCTGAATTTACGCTGCGCTTACTGCAGCTGCGTTCTGGCACTGGCCCGTTATCACTGCAATGAGGCGCGAATAATGGGTTAAGAAAGCCAGAATACGCGAAAACGCGCATTTTTATGACACAGTACACAAAAAACGATTTCGCTATTTCTCGTTTATGTTCGTTAACGATAAATTCACATCAGCCCTACATAAAAGCTGGGTGCCTCATGGACTGAGAACAAAAACTGATAAAATTTAACCTCGCTTCAGGAACCACTATTATGAGTCAGACAACTAACACGCTCAAAGGTCAGTGTATTGCCGAATTTCTGGGGACAGGCTTGATTATTTTCTTCGGCGCAGGCTGTGTGGCTGCTCTGAAACTCGCCGGTGCCGCCTTCGGTCAGTGGGAGATCTGCATCATCTGGGGTCTTGGCGTTTCCATGGCCGCCTACCTCACCGCAGGCATTTCGGGCGCGCACCTGAATCCGGCAATTACCGTTGCACTCTGCCTGTTTGCTAATTTTGAAGGACGTAAAGTTCTGCCTTATATCGTATCGCAGATTGCCGGTGCCTTTTGTGCCGCGGCGCTGGTATACGGTCTCTACTACAGCCTGTTTTTTGATTATGAGCAGAGCCACCAGATGGTGCGCGGCACGGTTGAAAGTCTCGACCTGGCAGGCATCTTCTCAACCTACCCTAATCCACATATCGGTGTCGGCCAGGCCTTCCTGGTTGAGATGGTCATCACTGCAGTATTAATGGCGGTGATTATGGGTCTGACGGATGACGGCAACGGCATTCCGCGTGGCCCACTGGCTCCACTGCTGATTGGCCTGCTGGTTGCGGTTATCGGTGGCTCCATGGGTCCTCTGACCGGCTTCGCCCTTAACCCGGCACGTGATTTCGGACCGAAGATCTTCGCATGGCTGGCAGGCTGGGGTAACGTTGCCTTTACCGGTGGTCGTGACATCCCTTACTTCCTCGTGCCGATTTTTGGCCCGCTGGTCGGTGCCTGCCTGGGTGCAGTAGGTTATCGCACACTGATTGGTCGCTACCTGCCAGGTACCGCCCAGGAACCTGCAAGCGTTCCAGCAGACAAACCAGTTGCACGCGCTCAGCAGCGTAAAGCGTAAGTTTCACCTTTTATCATCAGGACTGAATTTATGACTACCACAGATAAAAAATATATTGTCGCGCTCGATCAGGGAACAACCAGCTCACGCGCCGTCGTTCTCGACCACGACTCTAATATCGTTGCGGTATCGCAGCGCGAATTTACTCAGATCTACCCGAAAGCGGGCTGGGTTGAGCATGATCCAATGGATATCTGGGCTTCACAAAGCTCTACGCTGGTTGAAGTGCTGGCCCATGCCGATATCCGTTCTGATGAGATTGCGGCAATTGGTATCACTAACCAGCGCGAAACCGCCATCGTGTGGGAAAAAGAGACCGGTAAACCTATCTATAACGCCATCGTCTGGCAGGATCCCCGCACCGCCGACTACTGTAACAAACTGAAGAAAGAGGGTCTGGAAGAGTACATCCAGCACACCACCGGGCTGGTAATTAACCCCTACTTCTCCGGAACGAAAGTGAAGTGGATCCTGGACCATGTTGAAGGCTCACGTGAGCGTGCGAAACGTGGCGAGCTGCTGTTCGGTACCGTTGATACCTGGCTGGTCTGGAAAATGACTCAGGGCCGCGTTCACATTACTGACTATACCAACGCCTCACGTACCATGATGTTTAACATTCACAAGCTCGAGTGGGATCAGCGCATGCTGGATATCCTGGATATCCCACGTGAAATGCTGCCGGAAGTGAAGTCCTCGTCTGAAGTCTACGGTCAGACCAACATCGGTGGTAAAGGCGGTACACGTATTCCTATCGCCGGTATTGCCGGTGACCAGCAGGCCGCGCTGTATGGCCAGCTGTGTGTACAGCCTGGCATGGCGAAAAACACCTACGGCACCGGCTGCTTTATGCTGATGAACACCGGTACTGAAGCGGTGACCTCGACCCATGGCCTGCTGACCACTATCGCCTGTGGCCCGCGCGGTGAAGTGAACTATGCGCTGGAAGGTGCCGTATTTATCGGGGGTGCCTCTATTCAGTGGCTGCGCGATGAGATGAAGCTGATCAGTGAAGCGGCTGACTCTGAATACTTCGCGATGAAAGTGAAAGATACCAATGGCGTTTACATGGTGCCTGCTTTCACCGGCCTGGGCGCACCTTACTGGGACCCGTATGCCCGTGGCGCAATCTTCGGTCTGACGCGCGGCGCGAACGCTAACCACATCATCCGTGCGACGCTGGAGTCGATCGCTTATCAGACGCGTGACGTGCTGGAAGCGATGCAGAATGATGCCAACACCCGCCTGCAGGCGCTGCGTGTGGATGGTGGTGCGGTATCCAACAACTTCCTGATGCAGTTCCAGGCTGACATCCTCGGCACCCGTGTTGAGCGTCCGGAAGTGCGTGAAGTAACGGCGCTGGGTTCTGCCTATCTGGCGGGTCTGGCTGTCGGCTTCTGGCAGGATCTGGATGAAGTGCGCGCTAAAGCGGTTATTGAGCGTGAGTTCCGTCCAAGCCTGGAAACGACCGAGCGTAACTTCCGCTATGCCGGCTGGAAAAAAGCGGTTGCCCGCGCACAGGCGTGGGAAGACCAGGAGTAATCTCTGTGCCCGCGACGCTGGCCGTTGCGGGCCTTTTCCCCGCCCTGCTGCCCCGCTGTGTTACACTGCCTGCCGGTTTTTTGTCAGGTAGATGCCATGAAACGAGAACTTGCCATTGAATTTTCCCGCGTAACCGAAGCTGCCGCCCTGGCAGGCTATCACTGGTTAGGACGCGGCGACAAAAATGCAGCTGACGGCGCGGCTGTCCATGCCATGCGTCATGTCCTGAACTCCATTGAAATTGACGGTCAGATTGTGATCGGTGAAGGCGAAATCGATGAAGCGCCGATGCTCTATATCGGTGAAAAAGTTGGTACCGGTCGCGGTGATGCGGTCGATATTGCCGTCGATCCGATTGAAGGCACCCGCATGACGGCACTTGGCCAGGCTAACGCGCTGGCCGTGATGGCCGTCGGCGATAAAGGCAGCTTTCTGCACGCCCCTGACATGTACATGGAGAAACTGATTGTCGGTCCGGCAGCGCATGGCGCTATCGATCTCGACCTGCCGCTGGAAACCAACCTGCGTAATATCGCGATAGCGATGAACAAGCCGCTGTCGCAGCTGACCGTATCGATTCTGGCAAAGCCACGTCACGATGCGGTGATCGGCCAGTTGCAGCAGCTGGGCGTACGGGTCTTTACCTTCCCGGATGGCGATGTCGCCGCCTCGATTCTGACCTGCATGCCGGACAGCGAAGTGGATGTGATGTACGGCATTGGCGGCGCACCGGAAGGCGTGGTCTCTGCGGCGGTGATCCGTGCACTGGACGGCGATATGCAGGGCCGCTTGCTGGCACGTCATCATGTGAAAGGCGACAGCGCTGAAAACCGTCGGCTTGGCGAGCAGGAGCTGCAGCGCTGTGCAGAGATGGGAATTGAAGCGGGTAAAAAGCTGACGCTGGGCGAGATGGCCCGTAACGACAACGTGGTATTTGCCGCCACCGGCATTACCAGTGGCGAACTCCTGAAAGGCATTACGCGTCAGGGCAATATTGCTACCAGCGAAACGCTGCTGATTCGCGGTAAATCACGCACCATTCGCCGCATCCAGTCGATTCACTATCTCGACCGTAAAGATCCGGCGCTCCATCCGTTTATCCTGTAACCGGCTGATTGCCGCGCTCCGGCTGACGTGAGAGCGGCAACCAGCAGAGCAGCATCACCAGCGCGGTAAAAAACATCAGCATGCCAAGGCTGAACTGATCGCGCTGCGGCATCATGGCTGAGAGCCACGCCACCAGGCCCGATCCCAGATTCTGCATGCCGCCAATCAGTGCGCCCGCGCTTCCCGCCAGCCACGCATACGGCTCCATCGCGCCTGAGGTCGCCAGCGGAAACAGCATACCGGCACCAAAGAAGAACAGCGCGGCGGGCACCAGCAGCGTCCAGATATTCATTACGCCGAACCATGCCGGGATCCACATCAGGATGCCCGCCAGCAGACAGCTATTCACGCCCCACCACATCAGGCTGTGCCATGAACCCTGCTCGCGCCCGGCAAACCACGCACCAAAGAACGCTGCCGGAATCGGCAGGATGAAAAGGATGCTGACGGTCAGGCTGTGCAGGCCGAGCACGCCGCCCAGCAGAACGCCACAGCTCGACTCAAAGACCGCAATCCCGGCCAGCGCGCCAATCAGCAGCACAATATAGCGGACGAAATTCGCGTCGCTGAGCAGGCGGGCGTAACGTTTAAAGAAAGGGGTCACTTCCGCACTCTGCGGCCGGGTCTCCGGCAACCAGCGCGCCATGGAACCGGTCACCGCAAGACAGAGCAGCAGCAGAAAGGCGAAACAGGCGTGCCAGCCAAAGAGCTGGGTCAGCAGTGCGCCAATCACCGGTGCCAGCAGCGGGCTGACCAGAATGCCCATATTAAGCAGGCTGTTAGCGCGACGCAGCGCGTGCCCCTCGTAGAGATCACGTGGCATGGTACGGGCCATCACGCCTGCCACGCCGGTTCCCAGTCCCTGGATTGCGCTACCCAGCACCAGCATATCGAGAGAGGTCGCCATCAGAGCCGTGATTGCGCCGATCATAAAGATCATCATGCCCGCCAGGATCACCGGACGACGGCCCACACTGTCTGACAGCGGACCGTAGATCAGCTGGGATCCGCCATAGGTCATCAGATAGGCCGCCATCACCCGCTGCAGCGCGCCATCCCGCACATTCAGGGCGTCCGCCATCACCGACATCGCCGGGACGTAGATAGTCTGTGCCATCTGCCCGACAGCCACCAGCACAATGAGCATCACCAGCAGTGGGCGATTTTCCAGTTTACTAATCATGATTATGCAAAATTTCTTTCTGTGAAAGGAGGTTAAAACAGCGGTTCACCCGCCAGTCATCTTGTTATGGCGGGCAAAATATCAGGATTGGATGACAAAGCGAGAGGTAAGCGAAAAGGTCCGGGCTTGCGCCTGTCAAGTTTATGCGCCAGCCTGTAAAGACAAAGCAACAGTTTGTCGATTAGAGCCTTTGCCAGGGCGCAGGCTGGCAATCTCGCTGGCTAGTCGCGAAAATAGTGACCTGCCTGAATAATCAACAACCCGGGAGTGATTATGGCTGAGTGGATCAATGGTGAAGTAAAGGAAGTCAAAAACTGGACGGATGCATTGTTCAGTCTCCGGGTAAAAGCGCCCATCGATCCTTTTATCGCCGGGCAATTTGCCAAGCTGGCGCTGGAAATCGACGGTGAGCGGGTGCAGCGCGCTTACTCCTACGTCAATGCGCCAAAAGATGACCTGCTGGAGTTTTACCTGGTCACGGTGCCAGAGGGCAAGCTGAGTCCGCATCTGCAGGCACTTCAGCCGGGCGATCAGGTGATGGTTACCAAAGAAGCCGCGGGATTCTTTGTGCTGGATGAAGTCCCGGAATGCAAAACCTTATGGATGCTGGCAACCGGCACCGCGATTGGTCCCTACCTGTCGATGCTCCAGCAGGGCGAAGGGCTGGATCGCTTTGAAAACATCGTGCTGGTGCATGCCGCACGCTATGCGGCCGACCTGAGCTTTTTGCCACTGATGCAGCAGCTGCAACAACATTATCAAGGTAAGCTGCACATCCAGACGGTGGTGAGTCGCGAAGCGATCGCCGGTTCGCTGACGGGCCGGGTCCCGGCGCTGATCGAAAACGGTGAGCTGGAGCGCGCCACCGGGTTAAGCCTGGATGCCGACAGCAGCCACGTGATGCTGTGCGGCAACCCGCAGATGGTGCGCGATACCCAGCAGTTACTGAAAGAGACGCGCGAGATGCGCAAACACCTGAAGCGTAAGCCGGGCCATATCACCAGTGAACATTACTGGTGAGTCGTTTGCCGGTATCGCACCGGCTGCGTCGCGGTACCAAACCGGTTAGCGCCGGGGGTACCGCGAAAGACGCCGAGATCCAGCAGCAGACCAGCGATTAATGCAAGCGGAATGGCGCGGCCCAGCAGCCAGGGCAGAACCCCACCCAGCATGCTCCAGTTTCCCGCCACCAGCAGCCAGGCAACAATCACCAGAAATCCCCAGTAGCCGCGTCGATTGCGATCGTGCAGCCGTTTAACCATAACCGCGCTGGCGGGCCATAGCAGGCAGACCACGCCAAAGGCCGCCATCTGGCTATCAATCCAGTCGTTTGCTGCTAAGACGAATAACAGTGTCGTGGTCAGCAACCAGACGGCCTGCCAGATCCAGAAATCACGTCGTCCCAGTCGGCCGCGCCAGGAAAAACACCATTGTTGTAACGTCATGCATTATCATCCAGAGAGAAGAGAACCGCCGCGCTTTTGACCTCGCGGATAAAAACCGTTTTAATTTGCGCCTGAGTTTACGGGTTAGGATCGACAAAATGAAGAATTTGCCTGGCGCACTGCTGTTATCGTTTGCGCTGACGGTTCCGGTCTTTGCCGCCGATCCGCCACCGCCAGAACGGCCCGATGCGTTGCCCACCGCGCCTTATCTGCTGGCGGGCGCTCCCACCTTTGATATGACTATCGGCCAGTTTCGCGAAAAATATAATCTGGCCAATGCAGCATTGATGCTGCCGGAGTATCGCGCTATTGATAACCGGGGTGATAAAAGCAACCTGACGCGCGCCGCCAGCAAAATCAATGAAACGCTCTATGCCTCTACCGCGCTGGAACCCGGCACCGGTAAAATCAAGACGCTGCAGATCACCTGGCTGCCACTGCCTGGCCCGGACCAGAGCGCCTCACAGCAAAAAGCGCTGGCTTATATGACCGCCATGCTGCGCTTTTTTGTACCAGGATTAAGCGCTGAGGAAGGGCGTAAAAAGCTGGAGAGCCTGCTGAAGGAAGGTAAGGATTTACCCTACTTTGCGCAGGTCGACGGCGCGCTGCGTTTTGTGGTCGCTGACAACGGCGACAAAGGACTGACCTTCGCGATTGAACCGGTCAAACTGGCGCTCGCGAGCCCCTGATGATGTGGCTGAAAATGACGAAAAGCAAAGCCATCACTACATTTGATCTCTATACTGTCTGGCAGACAACGCTGCCGGCTGGCAGCGATTTTTCATGTATCGCGTTATGCGGAGGATAGAATGCGACATCCACTGGTTATGGGTAACTGGAAGTTGAATGGCAGCAAGCAGATCACAGCTGAACTGATCGCGGGTCTGCGTAAGGAACTCTCTGGCGTTGAGGGTTGTGGCGTCGCCATTGCACCGCCAGCGCTCTATCTCGAGCAGGCAAAACACGCCATCTCCGGTAGCCACATCGCACTGGGTGCGCAGAACGTGGACGTTAACCTTTCTGGCGCATTTACCGGTGAAGTTTCCGCAGAGATGCTGAAAGATATCGGCGCGAAATATATCATTATCGGTCATTCAGAACGCCGCACTTACCACAAAGAGAGCGACGAGTTTATCGCGAAGAAATACGCGGTACTGAAGTCAGTGGGCCTGGTTCCGGTGCTGTGCATTGGTGAAACTGAAGCAGAAAACGAAGCGGGTAAAACCGAAGAAGTCTGTGCGCGTCAGCTGAATGCCGTTCTGGAAACCCAGGGCGCTGAAGCGTTCAAAGATGCGGTTATCGCGTATGAGCCCGTCTGGGCCATCGGTACCGGCAAATCTGCGACCCCTGCTCAGGCTCAGGCCGTGCACAAATTCATCCGTGATCATATCGCGAAGAAAGATGCAGCTATCGCTGAACAGGTCATCATTCAGTACGGCGGCTCTGTTAACGACAAGAATGCTGCTGAGCTGTTCACCCAGCCTGACATCGATGGTGCACTGGTTGGCGGTGCGTCACTGAAAGCAGATGCTTTCGCGGTAATCGTTAAAGCTGCGGCGGCTGCAAAAAACGCTTAAGCATTAACATTCCGGGCAGAGGCGGCGCTTAAGCCGCCTTTTTTATGGGCGCGATCAGCTCACAGGCGTGATCCTGCAACTCCTCCGCCGACCCACTGTTCAGCAGCAGCCAGTTTCGCTGAATCGCCATCAAGACCAGTCGCCCATCGCTTAATTCAGCCAGTGCCAGCCCATATTTCCCCATCTCTGTGCGTGCCTCTGGCCGTTCATCGGCCAGTCGGATAAATGCACTCTGCTGAGTCAGCTCATCGGCCGTCAGGGCTCGCAGCCAGTAGCGGTGCTTACGCAGCATGATGTCCTGCCACTGACCGCTAAGCTGCGGCGTCAGCTCGTCGAGCTTTTGACGCACATCGGCCCGCAGACAGGAGAGATGAATATGGAGCTGATTCTGCGTGCGGCCATATTGTGAATTGATCGCCAGTGACAGGACCCGATCATCAATGGGTGAGCCGCGTCGCTGTGCAAGCAGGGTTCGTTCATGCCACGCAAGGGCAAAGTAGTCAGGCGTCGCGGGTTGCAGTAACTGCGGGCTTTCGATACCGGTGATTTTGTCGAGCGGAATCAGCAGATACTGCAACGGCCCGTTCATATCTTTCAGCATGGCATAGCGATGCGGCTGGTCAACACGCTGGCAGGGCGCAGGGTCTCTGCTGCTCTGCTGATGAGGCACACATTTCTGGCTGACAATCTGCCAGAGTGCATCACTGTTCTTTTTGAAATGCAGTGCGGCAGCCAGTATTCCCGCAATGAGCAGCACCAGCAGAACCGCAACCAGGCTGGTTGCACGACGATTTGTCGGCATAACAACGCTTCCCGAATGGTTTAGCAGCCTGCATCCTCGCCTGGCGGGAAAAAAATGTCACGGGGAATTCGGGCAGATAACCCAGCGGCTGGGCAGAGAAGAGAAAAGACGTGAGGGTGGCGGATAAGCGGTCAGCGCAGAGCGCGCTGACCGCAATACGTTATGGTTTCATGACCTGGTCATAGCTGCCGCCATCGGCGAAGTGGGCTTTCTGAGCCTGCGCCCAGCCACCAAACTTGTCCTGAATGGTGAACAGCTTCACGGGTGCAAAGGTGCTGGCAAATTTCTTCGCGATTTCAGCATCACGCGGGCGATAGTAGTTCTGTGCAGCGATGGTCTGGCCTTCTGGCGAGTAGAGATATTTCAGATAAGCGTCAGCGACTTTACGCGTGCCCTTTTCATCCACCACTTTATCGACCACCGACACGGTCGGTTCAGCCAGAATCGATTCGCTCGGGGTAACAATCTCGAACTTGTCTTTACCCAGTTTGTTAACCGCCAGATAAGCTTCGTTTTCCCAGGCGATCAGCACATCGCCAATCCCGCGCTCAACGAAGGTGTTGGTGGCGCCGCGTGCACCCGAATCCTGCACTTCAACGTTTTTGAACAGCGCTCTTACGTAAGCCAGCGCTTTAGCCTGATCACCGTTGTTATGATCCAGTGCCCAGCCCCAGGCCGCCAGATAGTTCCAGCGGGCGCCGCCGGACGTTTTCGGGTTAGGCGTAATCACAGATACGCCTGGCTTCGTCAGGTCGCTCCAGTCATGGATACCCTTCGGGTTATCTTTACGAACCAGGAAGACGATGGTCGAGGTGTAAGGCGCAGAGTTGTCCGGCAGACGTTTGATCCAGTCCTTATCAATACGACCGCGTTCGGCAATGGCATCAACATCGGATTGCAACGCCAGTGTGACCACATCCGCCCGGATGCCGTTAATCACGGAGGTCGCCTGCTTTCCGGAACCGCCATGCGACTGGCGGACCACGACATTGTCGCCGGTTTCCTGTTTGTAGTGCGCACTGAACGCTTTGTTGTACTGTTCGTACAGTTCACGCGTTGGATCGTAGGATACGTTTAACAGCTGAATGTCTTTCGCCAGAACGCTGGTTGAGGCCAGCAACAGGGTAACGCCAATACTCCACTTGTTCATTACGCACTCTCCCAATGTCGTTATGGGCTAAGCGTGACATAAACCATTACAGAGCTAAAAGAATTAAAAATAAGCTGTTATAACCGAGGGGAATATGCAAGGAGAATGCTGGGGCATGCCGTGCAGCACACCCCGCCTGTAATTAATAGAGTTTTTTCGCCGTGTCGAGCCAGTCACGCTTGAAGGGACGTTTCATGTTTTCAATTGCGTCGACGATGTCGTGATGCACCATCTTCTCGTTCTGAATACCCACACAACGGCCACCGTAACCTTGCATCAGCAGTTCAATGGAGTAAGCGCCCATGCGTGAGGCCAGGATACGGTCATACGCACAAGGTGCACCGCCACGCTGAATATGGCCCAGAACGGTCGAACGGGTTTCACGTTTGGTTTCTGTTTCAATGAAACGGGCCAGATCGTCGATATCGCAGATGTGTTCGGTAATCGCTACGATAGCGTGCTTTTTACCTTTGGCGATGCCCGCTTTGATTTCCGCAACCAGCTCTTCGCGGGTATACGGGAACTCTGGCAGGACGATGAACTCGCAGCCACCGGCAATCGCCGCCGCCAGGGTCAGATCGCCACAGTAGCGGCCCATCACTTCAACAATCGAAATACGCTGATGCGAAGAAGAGGTGTCACGCAGGCGGTCAATCGCTTCAACCACGGTTTCCAGCGCAGTGAAATAACCGATGGTGTAATCCGTTCCGGCCACGTCGTTATCGATGGTGCCTGGCAGACCGATGCATGGGAAGCCCATTTCAGTCAGGCGCTTAGCACCCATGTAGGAGCCGTCACCACCAATCACAACCAGCGCATCAATACCGCGCTTTTTCATGTTCTCAATGGCAACCTGGCGCACATCTTCATTACGGAACTCAGGGAAACGCGCTGAGCCCAGGAACGTGCCACCACGGTTAATCATGTCGGAGACGCTGTAGCGATCAAGATTAATCATGCGATCTTCGTACAATCCCAGATAACCGTCATAGATCCCAAAAACTTCCAGTCCTTCACTCAGCGCGGAACGTACCACTCCACGAATAGCTGCGTTCATGCCTGGGGCGTCACCGCCACTGGTCAATACACCAATTTTTTTGATCATGACAACCTCTGGATTGTTCAAAACTAAGGGTTAATCCTGCCTGTCGATCGCTGCTGAAGATCATTTTACGATTAGCGCGACATGTGATGGCAGATAGTATATCAAAGGCTTGCTGCTGAATTGATTCAGGTCAGACAACTTTTCACTATTTTTTGCAGCAATGTTAGCGTTACGTCATTCCTTTCGTATCGATTTGATTCATTTACGTTAAAAACCTAAAGAATCTTCTCTCTCGAACGGTACCACAGAACAGGGATCCTGATGGATAATTACGTCTGACCCAGGAAATTCTTTGCGTAATGCCTTCTCAACCTGATCGGCTACCCGGTGCGCCTGCACCAGTGGCAACTGGTCTTCCAGTTCCAGATGTAGCTGAATAAATTTAGTGGGGCCGGACTGGCGGGTTCGCAGATCGTGGACGCCCTGCACCTGTGGCCAGTTTGTCGCCAGTGTCAGAATCTGCTGCCGCTCCTCTTCAGGTAGCGCGCGATCCAGTAATGACTGCACCGCCTCATAGCCCATGCGCAACGCACTGTAGAGAATGAAAATGCCAATCCCCAACGCGAACAGGGCATCAGCCCGGACAAAGCCATAGCTGCTCAGGACCAGCGCGATCAGAATGGCACCATTCATGATGACGTCCGACTGATAGTGCAGCATGTCAGCCCTGATGGCCTGACTGCGGGTTTTACGCACCACCCAGCGTTGAAAGGCGACCAGCACCAGCGTTGAGCTCAGTGCCAAAACGGTCACCACAACGCCAACGCCGGGCGCCCGCATCTCACTGGGCGAGGCAAGATGCTGCAGGCCAGTCAGAAACAGAAACAGCGCCGAGCCGGAGATAAACATACTTTGCGCCAGCGCCGCCAGCGATTCCGCTTTGCCGTGCCCGAAAGTATGATCTTCGTCAGCCGGTTGCAGCGCATATCTCACCACCAGCAGATTGGTCAGGGATGCGGCGATATCCACCAGCGAGTCTACCAGTGAAGCCAGCAAACTCACCGAACCGGTGTACCACCAGGCAAAAATTTTCACGATTAACAGCACAGAAGCAAGAATGGTGGCGGCCAGCGCAGCACGCTTTACCAGTCGGCCATAAGAGGATCGCATGCCAGATTCCCTTTGCAGCATCAGCAATGATGCGTACTCAAATAAAAGAATGGCTAAAGTTTAACACCAGGAGGCGGGCAGTGCTTAGCGGGTCATTCAACGACTTAGTCTCTTTTGCAAAAGCGTGGCAGGCATAAAAAAACAAGCCCCGACCTCGGGGAGGACGGGGCAAAGTGTCATACACATCAGTGTCAGACCACAGTCATGTGCTGGTCTGGGCTGAGAAAGACGCGGCGATTACTTTTTGCCGCCCTTTTTCCCTGCTTCTGATGCTTTTTCACGATCGTTTTTGAAGTTTCCGCCGCCGCTGCTCTGGCCGCCTTTCTTACCGGCTTCAGACGCTTTTTGCGGATTATCTGCGAAATTACCTGAACCACCACGATGCTCTGCCATAACTTACTCCGTTAATAGATTCATTCAGGACTACATAATGTGGTTGTTGCTCCCTGAGACTTCGCAAAGACACTTAACTTCCCTGCAGTGACAGGATTAAGTGTAGAGGGTGCGCCTGAACCGGCAAGCGTAACGCGGGAAAAGCAACGCGTTGAAAGTTAAGATAAAAGCTTATATGAGAAGGCCGTAAATCTATTAGTTTCAGTGGCTTAAATTATTTTGACAGCCTTAAGATGCTTACCGGTACGCTTAAATTTACGTGATGGCCTGAATAGTCAATAATCATCGAGCCTGACAAACTAACGTTAAACAAGCGCTAATAAAATGGGGGTTTTGTTGCGTGGTGATGATTCCGGTCAAATTAAAAAAAGTGAAAAAAAGATAAAAAAAACCCCCACCATCATGGCGGGGGAAGACAGGGATGTGTCTATGGCAAGGAAAACAGGGATACTATGTTACTGGTTACTGCTGGTACTACTCACTGCCTGCAGCGATGACGCTGACTGCAGATTCGAAAACTGTCGCAGCTCATTAAGTCGCCGCTGGTAATTCTTCTGCAACGTGGCCTGCTGGTCCGGCGTTAGCAGTTGAAACATTTGATTCTGTACGCGCGCCATCTCAACCTGCTGTTCAACCTGAACTCTGGCGATGACTTCCGCCTTTGCGCGGATGGCCGCTTCGTTAAACTGGTCTGCAGTCACCAGGTCATGTAATGCTGCGATATCGTCAATATGAACGACCGGGCGCTCATGTCGGGCCTGTTGCATCAGGTCTCGCATCTGCTGACGCTGCACTTCAGTCAGCTCGATACCATCGAACATGTGGCTTTGCGGATTTTGCGTCATACTGCCTGTCGGCAATCCGCCATGATGCATCTCGTCAATCGTCGTCGCATCTTTAGCACCTGCGCTGGCGACACTCAGAGCCATCGCTGAGGCAAGGACGACGGCGGTGAATTTGCGCATCGTGTACTCCAGTTCGTTCCGTTTTGCGATTCAACGAGAGCCAGTGTACGGCGACAGCTGCAAACATCCGTCAGGGGGTGTAAAACTACGTAAAGCGATAGATAGGTGCGCCAGGAACACGGTATTTTGCCTGCGGAGGGCTACAAAAATGAATAAAATCCTGTTGGTAGATGACGACCGCGAATTAACTTCGCTTTTAAAAGAACTGTTAGAAATGGAAGGGTTTGAAGTGGTGGTGGCCAGCGATGGTGAACAAGCACTGAACCTGCTCGATAATTCTATTGATTTGCTTTTACTGGATGTCATGATGCCGAAGAAAAACGGTATCGACACCCTGAAAGAACTGCGTCAGCAACATCAAACCCCCGTCATCATGCTCACGGCGCGCGGCAGCGAGCTGGATCGCGTACTGGGCCTCGAACTCGGTGCAGATGACTATCTGCCTAAACCGTTTAACGATCGCGAACTGGTGGCGCGTATCCGCGCTATTCTGCGCCGCTCAAACTGGAGTGAACAGCAGCAGCAACACGACAATAGCTCGCCCACACTGGAAGTGGACTGCCTGCGGCTCAATCCTGGCCGTCAGGAAGCGAGTTTTGATGATGTCACGCTGGATCTCACCGGCACGGAGTTCACCCTGCTTTATCTGCTGGCGCAGCATCTGGGCCAGGTCGTCTCGCGTGAACATCTGAGTCAGGAAGTGCTGGGCAAGCGCCTGACACCTTTTGACCGCGCCATCGATATGCATATCTCGAATCTGCGCCGCAAGCTGCCTGAACGCCGTGACGGTCATCCCTGGTTTAAAACCTTACGTGGCCGCGGCTACCTGATGGTTTCGGCATCATGATTGGAAGTCTGACCACCCGTATCTTCGCCATCTTCTGGTTAACGCTGGCGCTGGTGTTGATGCTGGTGCTGATGGTGCCCAAGCTCGATTCACGACAGATGACCTCGCTGCTGGAAAGTGAACAGCGGCAGGGCATCATGATTGAGCAACACGTCGAAGCAGAGCTGTCACAGGATCCCCCTAACGATCTGATGTGGTGGCGTCGTCTGTTTCGCGCCGTAGAAAAGTGGGCACCGCCGGGTCAGCGGCTGCTGTTAGTGACCAGTGAAGGTCGGGTGATTGGCGCGCAACATAACGAAATGCAGGTTATCCGCAACTTTATCGGCCAGTCTGATAACGCCGATCATCCACAGAAAAAGAAATATGGTCGAGTTGAGCTGGTAGGGCCTTTCGCCGTACGGGATGGCGAAGATAACTACCAGCTTTACATGATCCGTCCCGCCAACAGTTCCCAGCTGGATTTCGTCAATCTGCTGTTTGACCGTCCGTTGCTGTTGCTTATTGTCACCATGCTCATCAGCTCACCGCTGCTGCTGTGGCTGGCGTGGAGTCTGGCACGTCCGGCGCGTAAGCTGAAATATGCCGCCGATGAAGTGGCAAGCGGGAATCTGCGTCAGCATCCGGAACTGGAGTCAGGCCCACAGGAGTTTCTGGCGGCGGGTTCCAGCTTTAACCAGATGGTGAGTGCGCTGGAGCGAATGATGACCGGTCAGCAACGTCTGCTATCGGATATCAGTCATGAGCTTCGTACCCCGCTTACTCGTCTGCAACTGGCTACCGCGCTGCTGCGTCGGCGTCAGGGCGAAGGGAAAGAGCTGGAGCGGATTGAGATGGAAGCACAGCGTCTGGATGGCATGATCAACGACCTGCTGGTGTTGTCACGCACCCAGCATAAAAATGCACTGGTCAGCGAAGCGATGAAGGCGAATCAGTTGTGGAATGGGGTGCTGGAAGATGCCCGTTTTGAGGCTGAGCAGATGGGCAAGAAGATGGATATCCCCTACCCGCCTGGCCCATGGCCGCTCTACGGCAACCCTCATGCGCTGGAGAGTGCACTGGAAAACATCGTGCGCAATGCGCTGCGCTACTCACACACCCATATCAGCGTCAGCTTCTCCGTCGATATTTCCGGTATCACGGTACACGTTGATGATGACGGCCCTGGCGTGAGTCCGGAAGATCGTGAACAGATTTTCCGACCCTTCTACCGTACCGATGAAGCGCGCGATCGCGAATCAGGCGGCACGGGTCTTGGCCTGGCCATTGTTGAAACGGCAGTGCAGCAGCATCGCGGCTGGGTTAAAGCCGATGACAGTCCACTGGGCGGCCTGCGTCTGACCCTCTGGTTGCCGCTCTACTCCTCCGGTCGTCAATAATTTGCTATGCTTCGGCCCCTGTCATCGGGGGCCTTATGCTTAACATTGTCTTGTTTGAACCAGAAATTCCGCCAAATACCGGCAATATCATTCGCCTGTGCGCCAATACGGGCTTCCAGCTTCATCTGATTCAGCCGCTCGGCTTCGCCTGGGATGACAAGCGTTTACGTCGCGCCGGACTGGATTACCACGAATTCACGGCCATAAAATTCCATGCTGACTATCAGGCATTTATCGCCACGGAGTCGCCTGAACGTCTGTTTGCGCTGACGACCAAAGGTACACCCACACACAGTGCCGTCGCCTATCAGGCTGGCGATTATCTGCTGTTTGGACCTGAGAGCCGTGGACTGCCAGCGGAAATTCTGGCGGCGTTACCGGCGCAGCAGAAAATCCGCATCCCAATGAGAGCGGAAAGCCGCAGCATGAATTTATCGAATGCCGTTTCAGTAGTGGTCTATGAAGCGTGGCGCCAGCTGGATTACGCGGGCGCACTGATTAAAGATTAGATGCCGTCGCCAAACTGAAAACCGGCCAGGCTGCCATTGAAGTGCTGATCCATATCCATTGACGGCTTTTCACTGCCTGGCTTGCCGACGATACGCGCGGGTACGCCTGCTGCCGTGGTGTGTGGCGGCACAGGCTGTAACACCACAGAACCCGCGCCAATTTTTGCTCCCCTGCCGACTTCAATATTCCCCAGCACTTTCGCACCGGCACCAATCATTACCCCTTCACGGATTTTCGGATGGCGGTCGCCGCTGGTTTTGCCGGTACCGCCCAGCGTCACCGATTGCAGGATCGAGACATCATTCTCAACCACGGCGGTTTCGCCAATCACAATGCCAGTGGCATGGTCGAGCATAATGCCGTGACCAATGTTGGCGGCGGGATGAATATCAACGGCAAAAGAGACGGAGATTTCATTCTGCAGATAAACCGCCAGCGCACGCCGGCCTTCATTCCACAGCCAGTGACCAATGCGGTAGGCCTGAAGTGCATGAAATCCTTTGAGATAGAGCAGCGGCGTGGAGTATTTATCGACCGCCGGGTCGCGCTGGCGCACCGCCTGAATATCGTAAGCCGCAGACATAATCATCGACGGATCTTCACGGTAGGCTTCTTCAACGATTTCACGAATGGCGATGGCGGGCATAATCGGGTTAGCCAGCTTGTTGGCCAGCATATAACTCAAAGCGCTACCAAGATTTTCATGCTTGAGCAATGTCGCGTGGAAGAAACTGGCCAGCATCGGCTCACAATCAGCCAGGGCACGCGCTTCTGCTTTGATATTATTCCAGACCAGTTCTAACTCATCAGACGACATTGCTGTTTTCTCCCGATAAAAAAAGCGCCTGAATGGGCGCTACAGGTGATGATGCTACGCGTCCTGCGTTAGCTGATGCTGTTTTCGTCCTTCCTTGTTCGTCCCAGCAGGCTCAATGCTGCATCTCTCGCCGGTTTTTCGCAATACAACACCTGATAAATCTGCTCGGTGATCGGCATTTCCACACCAAAACGTGCAGCCAATGCTTTGACTTCTTTGGTGTTTCTGTACCCTTCTACAACTTGTCCGATAATGCGTTGCGCGCTATCTACATCCTCGCCCTGGCCCAGCATCATGCCAAACCGACGATTTCGCGACTGATTATCGGTACAGGTCAGCACCAGATCGCCCAGACCTGCCATACCCATAAAGGTGGTGGGATCGGCACCCAGCGCTGCGCCCAGCCGACTCATTTCAGCCAGACCACGGGTGATCAGTGCAGTACGCGCATTCGCGCCAAAACCAATCCCGTCAGACATCCCGGCACCAATAGCGATGACGTTTTTTACCGCGCCGCCCAGCTGTACGCCGATGAAATCTGGATTGTTATAAACGCGGAAGCTTTTACCGCAGTGCAGCTTCTGCTGCAGGTCGTCAGCAAACTGCGCATCCGTTGCAGCCAGCGCGATGGCCGTCGGTAATCCTGCCGCCAGCTCTTTTGCAAAGGTCGGCCCGGAGATCACGGCCAGCGGAATAGCATCACCTACGATTTCACGTGCCACGTCCTGCAGCAGACGGCCCGTCTCTTTTTCCAGCCCTTTGGTCGCCCAGACAATACGCGAGTCGGGCCGCAGATGAGGTTTAATCTGCTGCAGCACATCGCCGAACACATGACTCGGCACCACGATTAATAAATCACGGCTGGCGGCAATGGTTTTGGTCAGATCAGGCTCAAGGGAAAGGTTGTCGGGGAACGGTACATCAGGCAGGAAAGCAGTGTTGCAGCGGTCAGTCTGAAGTTGCGCCAGATGCGCCGGGTTATGTCCCCACAACAGCACCGGATGGCCGTTACGGGCCAGCGTAATCGCCAAAGCGGTGCCATAGGAACCGGCACCGATGACGCTAATCGAAGCGTGAGTTGTCATCAGGCATCCTGATGTGGTTCAGCACCTTCTTCACCTTGTTGCTGCTGCAGGTAGTTCATGAACAGCGCATCAAAGTTAACCGGTGCCAGGTTCAGCTGCGGGAAGGTACCACGTGATACCAGGCTGGTAATACATTCGCGTGCGTATGGGAACAGAATGTTCGGGCAGTATGCACCCAGGCAATGTGCCATCTGCGTTCCTTCGATACCGCTGATGGTGAAAATACCGGCCTGCTGAACTTCACACAGGAAAGCGGTCTCTTCACCCACAGTTGCGGTTACAGTCACACGAAGTACCACTTCGTAAACGTCGTCAGCCAGCTGAGAAGATGCAGTATCCAGGTCCAGCTTAACGTCCGGTTCCCACTCTTTCTGGAAAACCTGCGGGGCATTTGGCGCTTCAAAAGAGATATCTTTAGTAAATACGCGCTGAATCTGGAACTGCATTTCGTTGGTGTTGTGTTCTGACATGTGACCAAATCCTATATATGAGGTTGTCCGGCGTAAAATTACGCCTGCAGTAAGGGATCTAAACCTTCGCGATTATCGAGTGCGAATAAGTCATCGCAGCCGCCAATGTGCTGCGCATCAATAAAAATCTGAGGCACGGTGGTACGACCGCTACGCTTGATCATCTCTTCGCGCTTCGCCATATCACCATCGATGGGAATTTCCTGAAACGAAACGCCTTTTTGCGTTAACAGCGCCTTCGCACGATGGCAGTAAGGACAGGTGGCCTTGGTATACATTTCAACATTTGCCATGATCAGCACCTCTGTAAGATTATTTACCGCGAACTAACGGCAGATTTTCGCCGCTCCAGCCACTGATACCCTCTTTCAGCACTGAAACCTGCTCAAAGCCTGCCGCGCTGAGATGTGCAGCAGAATCGCCTGCGCTTTGTCCGGTTGCACACACCACAATTATGGGCTGCGCCTTATGCTTTGCCAGTTCGTCGATGTTGCCTTTTTTAATCTCAGCGGCTGCCACATTCAGCGCACCTGAAATATGCCCCCTGCGGAAATCGTCGCGCGAACGCACGTCTACTACTACCGCGTCCTCTTTATTAATCAGGCGGGTGGCTTCACCGCGGCTGATCGTTTTTACCTTAGAGAACATTCCTTTAACGGTAGTCACAATCACCATAACGAGTAAAACGACCCATGCCAGACTCAGGATGGGGTGATTGCTTGCAAACTGCATAATTTCTTGCATGAGGGGTAACGACTCCAGACCGGGCTAATAAGCTAAAACAAGGGTTCTGAGTATACCTGCGCCACTTCGCATGTACAGATGCTATGCGGCCAGAGTATCGATTTGTGCTCCATTTTCCAAAAAAAGTGGCTGAAAGGCAAAAATGGCGTAAGGGTTAATCCATGTCATGGCGAAAGTGGACATAACTGGAAAAGCAAATGCCCGCTGGCAGCACTGGTAAGCGGCGGTTCATCGTGGAATAATCATTGGCCTATGAAGGGAAAAACAACCGTTTCGCACACAAGGACCCGTCCCAACGGCGATAACCTGCCGTTGTTCACACACCTGTCCAGCTTCTCCCTTAGTCTGCTTTGTGCGGGAGCACTGTTGTTGCCTGCCGCTGTTCACAGCGCAGAGGACAGTAAATCTCAGTTGCAATCCATTCAGCAAAACATTGCTGCAAAAGAGAAAAGCGTTAAAGCGCAGAAACTGCAGCGCAGCAAACTGCTGGATCAGTTGCAGAGCCAGGAAAAAATCATCGCGCTGGCGAGCCGTCAGCTGCGTGACACCCGCAACAGCCTCACCGCGCTGAATGATGAGATCAGGCAGCTCGCTACCTCCATCGCTCGCCTGGAGAAACAGCAAACTCAGCAGGAAAGCCTGCTTTCTGAGCAACTTGATGCGGCATTTCGTCAGGGTCAGCACAGTGGCGTACAGCTTTTGATGGGCGGTGAAGAGAGCCAGCGCAGTGAGCGTATTCTGGCCTATTTCGGCTATCTGAACGCTGCCCGTCAGAAAAGTATCGAATCGCTGCAAAAGACACGTCAGGATTTGGATCAGCAACGTGCCTCGCTGGAGCAGAAGCAACAGCAGCAGAAAGAGTTATTAGCGCAGCAGCAGGGCCAGCAGCAGAAGCTGCAACAGGCGAGCGACGCGCGTAAAAAGACCCTGACGTCACTGGAAAGCGCGCTGGAAAAAGATCAGGCCGATCTGGTCGAGATGCGTCAGAACGAAAGCCGTCTGCAGGATAAGATCGCCCGCGCGGAGCGCGAGGCGCGTGAGCGCGCAGCACGTGAAGCCCGTGAGGCGGAAAAAGTGCGTCAGCGTCAGGCGCAGGCGAAAGCCAAAGGCTCCAGCTATCAGCCAACCCAGAGCGAACGTGAACTGGTCGCCCGCACCGGTGGACTCGGTCGTGCAGGCGGACAGGCGTTGTGGCCGGTGCGCGGACGTATTGAACATCGCTTTGGTGAACAGCTCCAGGGTGAACTGCGCTGGAAAGGACTGGTGATTGATGCGCGGGAAGGCACCGAGGTGAAAGCTATCGCCGATGGTCGTGTGCTGATGGCCGACTGGTTGCAGGGCTACGGACTGGTGGTTGTGCTGGAGCACGGCAAAGGTGATATGAGCCTGTATGGCTATAACCAAAGTGCGCTGGTGAGCGTGGGTACGCAGGTGAAGGCAGGACAGCCTATCGCACTGGTGGGCACCAGTGGTGGCCGCGGTACCCCGTCGCTCTATTTTGAAATCCGACGTCAGGGACAGGCCGTCAATCCACTCCCGTGGTTAGGAAAATAAGTTTTGCTGCAACGTCGAAAAATCTCCATTCTGTTGAGCGCCTTACTGTTCAGCTACGCTGCACAGGCTGGCAAACTGGCTATTGTCATCGATGATGTCGGCTATCGCCCTGCCGAAGAGAACAAAGTCCTGCAGATGCCGCAGGCTATTTCAGTAGCGGTCTTGCCCAACGCACCCCATGCGCATGAAATGGCGACTAAAGCACATCAGAGTGGTCATGAAGTACTGATCCATCTGCCGATGGCACCGCTCAGTAAACAGCCGCTGGAAAAAGATACCTTAACGCCAGAGATGAGCAGCGAAGAGGTTACCCGCATCATGCGTAATGCGGTTAACAACGTGCCTTATGCCGTCGGTCTGAATAACCATATGGGCAGCAGAATGACCTCAAGCCTGCCCGGCATGCAGAAAGTGATGCAGGCGCTGAACCACTACAATCTTTACTTCCTGGATAGCATGACCATCGCTAACAGTCAGGCGATACCTGCCGCGCAGGGTACTCAGGTCAGGGTGTTAAAACGTCGGGTCTTTCTTGATGACAGCCAGGATATTAACGCCATCCGCCAGCAGTTCAATCGGGCGGTGAAGCTGGCGCAGCGCGACGGTTATGCGATTGCCATTGGTCATCCCCATCCGACTACCGTTCGGGTGCTGCAACAGATGTTACCCACGCTGCCAGCCGACATAACGCTGGTTCGTCCCAGCCAGCTGTTGAACGAATCACTCCGCAGCGGCTCACCGACGCCAGTGGCTCCGCCAAAACCGGTACCACCACGCTTCCAGCCTGCCAGCCTGTGTAAAGTGAAACAGCCACTGGCACCGGTTCCGGCGACCCGAGCCTTAGCCGTAATCGCTGAAAGTGTGAATCACAGCCCACTGTTTACCACGCTAAAAAATCTGTTCTGATTTGCTATGAATGCTAAGTCTCCGGCTTAGCGTTCATTTATACGCAGAAATTACTATAATCCAGGGTCGGACAATAACGGGCTGTGCGGAAACAGTGATAGGGATGACGATAAATAAACAAAAAATCCTGCTGCTGGATAACGGCAGAGAGTGGGGTGGCGGCACCAACAGTATGCTGGAGCTGCTGAAACGTATCGATCGTCAAAAATTTGATATCACCTGTTGCTTCTACCACAACTACAGCCGTGGTAACGACGAAACCATTGAGGCCACGCTAAATGCGCTGGCCATTCCGGTCTTTTTTATTCCGCAAATCAAACAGCCACGCTGGGCTAAATTTGTTAAAGAAGCCGTGCGCGCGCTGCTGTTTTTCAATAAAAAGCTCAAGAAGCGCGCTATTGATGAGATTGATACGCGCTGGCGAATTATGCCCAATGCCAGCAAAATCAATTCACTGCTACAGTTGGGTAATTTCGACACGCTCTACATGAATAACCAGCCCAGCACCAATGTGGAAGGTTATCTGGCCGCGCGCAGCCTTGACGTTGCAGTGGTTCAACACTGCCGTATCGATCCGGTTCTGGAACCGCGGCTGGTGAGCATGGTGAATCAGGATTGCCAGGCTGTGATTGCCGTATCGCAGGGCGTCAGGAATACCCTGCGTCGTCATGGTATCGATGCAGAACGCTGTTTTACCGTCAGTAATGCTATCGACGTTCACCAGACTCTGCCCGACCGCCTTGAAGTCCGCCAGCGTTTTAAACTCTCCCCTTCGACCTTTGTATTTGGCACTATCGGCTCCCTGATATTGCGCAAATCTAATCACCATATCCTGCAGGCGCTGGGCCGTTTTAAACGCGCCAATCCCGATGCAGACTGGCGGATGGTGATTGTCGGCGCGGGTCCGGAACTTCAGCATCTGCTGCAGCTTGCTACAGCAGAGAACATCCAGCATCACGTGATTTTTACGGGCTTTCAGAATAATGCTCTCGATTACCTCACGGCTTTTGATGCGTTTATTCTGGCCTCACGCAGTGAAGGTTTACCCCGGGTTGTGCTGGAGGCGATGCTGGTGAATACCGCCGTTGTGGGATCCCGTGTGGTCGGCACTGCCGAATTGATCAGTCATGACGTAACCGGACTGCTGTTTGATTACGGCAACGTGGTACAACTGACCCAGCACCTGACCGCACTGTGGCAGGATACGGAATTGCGTCAACGCCTGACCAATGCGGCAGCGAAACGCGTACGTGAACAGTACGCCATTGAAACTTATATCAGCGGCGTCGAGAATATTCTGCAAAGCGTCGTCAAAAAGAAACCTCATGCTTAATTTTTTAAATCCCCGTTACCGCCATATCAGGGCGCGCCATAACCTGCCTTATTCGCAAAAAGAGGTTCAGGGCACTGTACCGGTCACGTCTGTCGTGATCCCCTGCACAGGCGCGGACTATATTGAAGAAGCCCTGCTCAGTGCCGATTTTGCGGCACGTTTCGCGACGGGGACAAAAGAGGTCGTGATTGTCAGCGATCAGCCAGCGCACGCCTTTGGCAGCCTGCCGGCTAAAACCCGCGTGGCGACGCTGGATGTTCCGAATCGGGAAGAAAATTATCGCTATAAGCAAATCTATCGCAGTCGTTTGATCAAGTTGCAGGCGCCTTTACAGGCAGAAGGCGACGGTATTCTGATGATCGATTCCGACCTCAATCTGCTTAAGATGCCGCAGATCATGATGAAGCCAGGCCATCTCTATTCCAGCTTTCGTCAGGGGAAAATGATTGCCAAGCTGGACGGTGCGCCGGAAGCAGCGATCCCCGCCTACTATCCGCACAGTATCCGGCCTTATCTGGTGGACCATGTGAATGGCGCTTACCTGGCTGCCACCCGTGAAGTCTGGCAGCGCATTTCGCCGCTGTGGCTGACGCTGTTTAATGATACCTGGAATTTAATGAACGACAGCCAGCCGCCTACTGACCAGTTGCCGCTCGCAGTGTTGCTCGACATGCTGGATATTAAAACCGTCAATCTGGGGGAATGGGCTAACTGGCCGGTCTCAAAAAAAATCGGCGGTCAGTCGGCAGTCATCCCGCCGGATGTGGTTGGGGCGCATGGCGGATTCCCGTTGTCGGAATGGCAAAAATACCTGGCCGACCCGCAGCAGCCGCTGAACTTTAAAGGTCAGGATTACACGCGCAAAGTGCGCTACCTGACCGACGAAGAGAAGAAGCAAAGCTAATCAGGCGGCCGCCACGTCGGCGGCCGTTGCTTTAATCCCAGCTCAGTATCACTTTCCCCGAGCGTCCTGAACGCATCTCATCGAAGCCCTGCTGGAAATCGTCGATACCGTAGCGATGCGTAATGACCGGCGTTAAATCGAGGCCGGACTGAATCAGCGCCGCCATTTTGTACCAGGTTTCAAACATCTCACGGCCATAGATGCCTTTGATGAAAAGCCCCTTAAAGATCACCTGGTTCCAGTCAATTGCCATTTCACCCGGCGGAATCCCCAGCAGCGCGATACGCCCACCGTGATTCATCACCTCCAGCAATGAACGGAAAGCAGGAGGTGCGCCCGACATCTCCATCCCGACATCAAATCCTTCCGTCATACCCAGCGCATGCATCACTTCCCGCAGGTCTTCATTCGCCACATTGACCGCGCGCGTGACGCCCATTTTCCGCGCCAGTGCCAGGCGATACTCATTGATGTCAGTAATTACCACGTTGCGCGCGCCGACATGCCGACAGACCGCGGCGGCCATGATGCCGATAGGACCCGCGCCGGAGATCAGCACATCCTCGCCGACCAGATCGAACGAGAGTGCGGTGTGCACTGCATTGCCGAACGGATCAAAGATTGCCGCCAGTTCATCGGAAATGTTGTCGGGAATTTTAAATGCATTAAAGGCGGGGATGACCAGATACTCCGCAAAGCAGCCCTGACGGTTAACGCCCACGCCCATCGTGTTGCGGCATAAATGAGTGCGTCCGGCGCGGCAGTTGCGGCAGTGTCCACAGGTAATGTGCCCTTCGCCCGAAACCCGGTCTCCAATCGTAAAGCCTTTCACTTCCTGTCCAATCGCGACCACCTCACCCACATACTCATGCCCGACAATCATCGGCACCGGAATGGTTTTGCGCGACCAGTCATCCCAGTTGTAGATATGGACATCGGTGCCGCAGATGGCGGTTTTACGAATCTTAATCAGCAGATCGTTGTGACCCGGCTCCGGAACCGGGGCATCAGTCACCATCCAGATGCCCGCTTCCTTCTTCAGTTTGGCGAGTGCTTTCATGACGGACTCCTCAGGCGATGACGCCCAGTTGTTTGCCGATGCGGGTAAAGGCCGCCACCGCACGTTCCAGTTGCTGCTGGGTGTGCGCCGCAGAGATCTGGGTGCGGATGCGTGCCTGACCTTTTGGCACCACCGGATAGAAGAAGCCGGTCACGTAGATGCCTTCCTGTTGCAGCTGGCGGGCAAACTCCTGGGCGACGCTGGCTTCACCCAGCATCACCGGGATAATGGCGTGATCGGCACCGGCCAGCGTAAAGCCCGCCGCCGTCATCTGCTCACGGAAGTAACGGGCGTTGTCCCACAAACGCTGACGCAGTCCGTCGCCTTCACTGAGCAGATCCAGCACCCGCAGCGAGGCAGCCACGATGGCTGGCGCCAGCGAGTTAGAGAATAGATAGGGACGGGAACGCTGGCGTAACCACTCCACGACTTCGGCTTTTGCTGCGGTATAGCCACCGGACGCGCCACCCAGCGCTTTACCCAGCGTGCCGGTAATGATGTCGACCCGGCCCATGACGCCGCAATATTCATGGGTACCGCGTCCGGTGTTCCCGACAAAGCCCACCGCATGGGAATCATCCACCATCACCAGCGCGGAGAATTCATCAGCCAGATCGCAAATGGCAGACAGATTCGCAATCACCCCATCCATTGAGAAGACGCCATCGGTGGCAATCAGAATATGTCGGGCACCTTTATCGCGTGCTTCCTGCAAACAGGCACGCAACTGCGCCATATCGTTATTGCCGTAGCGATAACGCTGCGCTTTGCACAGCCGGACGCCGTCGATAATTGAGGCATGATTCAGCGCATCCGAGATAACGGCATCCTGCGCATCGAGCAGGGTTTCAAACAGGCCACCGTTTGCATCGAAACAGGAGGAGTAGAGAATGGCATCCTCCATGCCGACAAACTCTGCCAGCCGCTTTTCCAGCTGCTTATGGCTGTCCTGCGTGCCGCAGATAAAGCGTACTGACGCCATGCCGAAACCATGCGAATCCATCCCCTCTTTCGCCGCCTGAATCAGCGCCGGATGGTTCGCTAAACCTAAGTAGTTATTGGCGCAGAAGTTAATCACTGCCGGCTCGCTGCCAACCGCGATCTCCGTCTGCTGCGCAGAGGTAATGATCCGCTCCTGTTTAAACAGTCCTTCCTGACGTGCATCATCAAGTTGCTGACGAAGTTGTTGATAAAATTGCGCAGGCATCATTGCTCTCCTCAGATGGCAAAAATCTGGCATATCTTACTGAACAGGCCGCTTCTTCACGATAAATCGCCCAACAGAATGTCATTTTTGCAGCATAGTTCACGCCGCGACGATGTACGCACAACGCGTTACAGAGTCATCTGGCTGTCTGCACTCTGATGAAATGTTATGATGTGAGGTATTCGTGTGTGAAACCTCCTGTTTCACCCCACAACGTTGAAGGTAACAACATGATTATCGTAACTGGCGGCGCAGGAATGATTGGCAGCAACATCGTCAAAGCGCTGAACGATCGCGGTCACACCGACATTCTGGTGGTGGATAATCTGAAGGATGGCACCAAGTTTGCCAATTTAGTCGACCTGGATATCGTCGATTACATGGACAAAGAAGAGTTCCTGATGAGCGTGATCGCAGGCGACGATTTAGGCCCGATCGAAGCGGTCTTCCATCAGGGCGCCTGCTCCTCCACCACTGAGTGGGATGGCAAGTACATGATGGAGAACAACTATCAGTACTCCAAAGAGCTGCTGCATTTCTGTCTTGAGCGCGAGATCCCGTTCCTTTACGCCTCTTCCGCAGCCACCTACGGCGGACGCAACGAGAGTTTCATCGAAGAGCGTCAGTATGAGCAGCCGCTGAATGTCTATGGCTACTCCAAGATGTTGTTCGACCACTACGTCCGCCAGATGCTGCCGGAAGCGAACTCGCCGGTGTGCGGCTTCCGCTATTTCAACGTCTACGGACCGCGCGAAGGCCACAAAGGCAGCATGGCCAGCGTTGCTTTCCATCTGAACACACAGATCAGCAACGATGAAAATCCAAAATTGTTTGAAGGCAGCGATGGCTTTAAGCGTGATTTCATTCACGTTGATGACGTGGCAGAAGTGAACCTGTGGTGCTGGGAAAATGGCGTCTCCGGGATTTATAACTGTGGTACAGGCCGCGCCGAATCCTTCCAGGAAGTGGCTGATGCGGTTCTGAAATTCCATCAGAAAGGTCAGATCGAGTACATCCCGTTCCCGGAGAAACTCAAAGGACGCTACCAGGCCTATACGCAGGCCGATCTCACTAAATTGCGTGCTGCCGGTTACGACAAGCCATTTAAAACGGTGGCGCAGGGCGTCGCTGAATATATGGTCTGGCTGAACCGCAACGCATAAAGGAAGCTGCTCCGGCGATGAAAATTCTGGTAATCGGCCCGTCGTGGGTCGGCGATATGATGATGTCGCAAAGTCTCTATCGCACACTCAAGGCCGAACATCCGGATGCAGTGATTGATGTGATGGCACCCGCGTGGTGCCGTCCATTACTGTCACGCATGCCGGAGGTAAATCAGGCGCTGGCGATGCCGCTCGGGCATGGCGCACTGGAGATTGGTGAGCGTCGCCGGCTGGGAAAAGTACTGCGCGCCAGTCACTACGACCGTGCTTATGTGCTGCCTAACTCCTTTAAGTCGGCACTGGTCCCCTTCTTTGCCGGAATAAAACGCCGCGTCGGCTGGCGCGGTGAAATGCGCTATGGCCTGCTGAACGATTTGCGGGTGCTGGATAAAGCCGCGTTTCCACTCATGGTTGAGCGCTACGTTGCGCTGGGCTATGACACCCCTGTTGCCTCGGCGGCGCAGCTGCCACAGCCGCTGTTGTGGCCAAAACTGCAGGTTGAAGAGCAGGAAAAGATTGAGACCGCCGCACAGTTTCAGCTCGCGGCGACCCGTCCGATCATCGGTTTTTGTCCGGGCGCTGAATTTGGCCCCGCCAAGCGCTGGCCGCACTATCACTACGCCACGCTGGCCCGTCAGCTGATTGCTGACGGCTTCCAGATTGTGCTGTTTGGCTCCGCCAAAGATCGCCCGACCGGCGACGAGATTATTGCTACGCTGCCCGAAGAGGCGCGTGGCCACTGTCGTAATCTGGCCGGTGAAACCCAGCTGGAACAGGCAGTGATTCTGCTGGCGCAATGCCGCGCCGTGGTCAGCAACGACTCCGGCCTGATGCATATCGCTGCGGCGCTGGACCGTCCGCTGGTGGCACTCTATGGGCCGAGCAGCCCTGACTTTACGCCGCCGCTGGCGCGTCAGGCACGTATTATTCGCCTGATTACCGGCTATCACAAAGTGCGAAAAGGCGATGCCGGACAGGGCTATCACCAGAGCCTGATCGATATTCAGCCTGAGCGCGTACATCAGACGCTGAGCGAACTGCTCGCGCCACAGGAGGTGCCATGCACGTCCTGATTGTTAAAACCTCTTCAATGGGTGATGTGCTGCATTCACTGCCGGCACTGACCGATGCGATGCATGCTATCCCCGGCATCCGTTTCGACTGGGTGGTGGAAGAGAACTTCGCGCAGATCCCTGGCTGGCATCCTGCGGTCGATAAAGTGCTACCGGTCGCAATCCGCCGCTGGCGCAAACACTGGTTTGGCAGTCAGCAGCGTGAAGAGCGTGTGCTGTTTAAGCGCGCGTTACAGTCGCGTGAGTACGACGTCGTCATTGATGCGCAGGGGCTAATCAAAAGTGCCGCACTGGTTACCCGCTTATCGAAAGGGGTGAAGCATGGGCAGGACAGCCGCAGCGCGCGTGAGCCGTTTGCCAGCTGGTGGTATGACGTCCGCCATGAAATCAGTAAGCACCAACATGCGGTTGAGCGGACGCGCGAACTGTTCGCTAAAAGCCTGGGCTATGAAAAACCGCAAAACCAGGGTGACTACGCGATTGCCGGACACTTTCTGCATCATCTGCCCGCTGACGCACATCATTACCTGGTCTTTCTGCATGCCACGACGCGTGACAACAAGCACTGGCCGGAATCACACTGGCGAGAGCTGATTGAGCAGATGCAGCCCAGCGGGCTGCGGGTGAAATTGCCCTGGGGGGCTGAACATGAGCATCAGCGTGCGCAGCGCCTTGCAGAAGGATTTGAGCATGTCGATGTACTGCCTAAGCTGATGCTGGAAGCGATAGCACAACAGCTGGCGGGCGCACAGGCGGTGGTCTCAGTGGATACCGGATTAAGCCATCTGACGGCGGCACTGGATCGCCCCAACCTCACGCTGTATGGTCCGACCGATCCCGGATTGATTGGCGGTTACGGGCAGAACCAACAGGCACTGAGCGCCCCGAATCATAATCTGGCGGAGCTGACTGCTGACACGGTGGCAGAGAAACTGCGTGCCGTTATTACGGAAAACATGCCATGAACTATGTGCTGATCTACCTGCTGTTGCTGCCTTTCCGGGCCATAATGCGGCTGTTTTATCGGCCAACGGGACGCAGCCTGATCATTCAGACGGCGAAGATTGGTGATTTCATCAATATCACCCCGATGCTGCGTGCGCTGGGTCAGTCTGAGCTGCTGATCAGCAAAGCAGTGGAGCCGCTGGCGCGTCACGATGACACGGTCAGCCGCTATTTCCTGATTGAAGAGGCGAAGCGCAGCTTTTTTGCCAAACTGAAGCTCGCGTTCACGCTGATGAATCGCTATGACAACGTCTATCTGGTGCAGCCAAACAGCGTAAACCTGTTCTTTGCCGCGTTATGCAACGCACCGAACAAGCAGTTTCTGCGCACCTATGTGCGTAAGTCCTACCATAAGACCTTCTATCGCAGCGCCAGCGGTATTGTCGACCACACCAAAACGGATTTAACGCTCGACAGCTACCTGAAGCTGATTAATCGGGACTACCGCTACACCGATTTCCCCAAGCATGCGACCTCACCGCTCTGGCAGCCGCCTGCGCCGCCCGCCGCGCTGCTTAATCCGCGCAGCGGCATTAAAATTGGCATCAGTATTTCTGCCGGTAATCGGGCTAAAACCATTCCTGCCAGCATCTGGCAGCAGCTGATGGCGTCGCTGGCTGACCTGCCCTGCACCTTTTATGTGTTTGGCCCACCGGCTGAGCAGCCGTGGCTGGATGAGTTACTGAGCCTGACCGGCCCGAAAGAGAATATCGTCAGTCTGATTGGTGAGCTAAAACTGGAAGAGGTTCCGTGGGCCATTGCACAGATGGATTTCTACATCTCCTCTGACTCTGGCAATGCTTATATTGCGGATGCGCAGCAGATACCGGTGATCATGCTTTATGGCCCGTGTGAAGTCCGGGAACAGCGTCCGGTCAATAACGTTTTGTTTATCGGACCGGATAATATTGCTGCGTCGACGTTCGTTTTTGCCACCCGTTTTCAGTTTGATCAGCCTGCTGAAAAATTATTCGGGCTGGATCACGATAAACTGACTAGAATACAAACGTTTATTACTCATAATCTGGAATAGTGAAGCGTAATGGCAATTACCCCTCTTGCTGAGGCCGTTCAGCAAAGTCAGCTGCTGGTTAACACGCTTGCTGACACGGATGATAATCCGGTTCATGTTGCGTTTGGCATCAACTACGCCTACGCGCGTGGCCTGGGCATTACGTTGTTTTCACTTCTCAGCCATCATCCTGATACCGCTTTCCACGCTCATGTTTTTTCAGACTCGCTTTGCGAAGAGGATGTGGAAAAACTGCGATCGCTGGCCACGGGCCATCGTCTGGCGATCACGCTGCATATCTTTAACCGTGCCTGGGTTGATCAGTTGCCTGCTGTGGGCCGCTATCCTAAAAGCATCCACTACCGCTTTCTGATCCCTGAAACTGTGGCAAGCTATAGCGATCGGGTGATCTATATTGATGCGGATACCCTGGTGGTGGGCGATTACTCTCCTCTGTTCGCCCTGGATATCACGGATTATACGCTGGCGGCCTGTAACGACACACCACGGGCGCGGCAGAACCAGTGCGCAAGGCTGGGACTGAAGCATCACCACTATTTTAACTCCGGCTTTATGCTGATCAATATTCCACGCTGGCTCGAAAGGCAGACCACCGCGCGCATTACCGACGTGCTGGTGACGCGAGGCGCAGCGTTTGGTTTCCCGGATCAGGATGCGCTGAATATTGTGCTGGAGAGTGAGATTCTGATCCTGCCGGACCGCTATAACCATATTTACGACATCATCGCCAATAAAGTCTGGGATCACTCGGGCGTGCCTGAAGAGACGGTGATGATTCACTACACCGGTAAATGCAAACCCTGGCATGCATGGGCTGGCAGCGATCTTTCCGAGCGCTACTATAGCTATTACCAGCGCTCACCCTGGGCTTCACAACCGCTTGATACGCCAAAACATTATAAAGAGATGAAGCGATTCGCCCGCGTAAAATGGCATCAGAAACAGTATGGCGAAAGCCTGAACTGGATGATGAAGTATGTCAGTCTCAAGTTTTTTAAAAAGAGCGAGCAGTAGCGCGCTCAGGTTTATCAGATTGATGCGGGCGCTGTTATTTCAGCGCCTGACTTTCCCGTCATTTATCCCGCTGGCTGTTTGCCATGACCTCTGTAATAACGACGCTGACAGCAGGCCGACATAATAATCTGTTTACCTGCACGACCACGTTGCGTAAAAAAAGCGCATATATCGCATTATTACTGGCGGACGTGGTTTTTAGTAAAGCAGGAAAGCCACACCGTCTTATAATCGTGAACTTCCTGATTCCACTCTGCTGATTTGGAAATGATTTATGACGAGGCAACGCCCTTTCGCAATGGATTCAACGCGGGTGCAGATAGCGTGATGAGTACTTCTCCTTTGCTGAGTATCATTACGCCGATGTTCAATGCGGGCAGCATGTTTGATGAGTTCATGCAGTCACTGCTGGCGCAGACGCTGACCTCGCTGGAGATCATCATTGTCGATGACGGTTCAACCGATGGCTCAGGTGAGCGCGCTGACCAGTATGCACAGCAGCACTCTCATATTCGTGTGATTCATCAGGAAAACGGCGGCGTGTCGCGCGCCCGTAACGCTGGTCTGGCGATAGCCCACGGGAAATATGTCACCTTTCCGGATGCAGATGACACCATGCAGCCCGATATGTATCAGACGCTGGTGACGATGGCAGAAGCGGACAATCTGGATGCTGCCCAGTGCAACGCCGAGTGGTTCTTTAAACACAGTCAGCGGGTAAAACCGCTGATTCCGCTGGATCGCCTGCGCAGCACACCGGTACTGAGCGGTGCCGACTGGCTCAATACCGCGCTGAAAACGCATCGTTATATGCATGTGGTCTGGCTGGGCATCTATCGCCGGGAACTGATTGAGCAGCATCACTTACAGTTTGAGCCGGGCCTGCATCATCAGGATATTCCCTGGACCACCGAGTTTATGCTGCTGGCAAAACGCGTGCGGTATACTGAAGCAGTGCTCTATCGCTACTATATGCACGATGCTTCAATCAGCAACCGCAAACGTACCGGCGAGCGTAACGTTGAATATCAGCGTCACTACCTGAAGATTGCGCGGCTGCTTGAAGAGCTTAACACCCGCTATCGTGACCGCGTGAAAATCTACCCGTCGTTTCACTATCAGGTAACCCATGAAGCGCTGAGCGTTTGTCACAGTGTGAGGCGTGAGCCTGATGCCCGCGCACGTCAGGCGATCATTGCCGATCTGTTCACGACCGGGACGCACCTGCGCATGCTACGGAATGCCCGGGGAATTAAGCAGTGGTATCAGCTGCTGTTATGGCTGGCACGGCTCTATCGCTGGCGTGATAAATAACCTTTGAGGCTGGCTTTATCCTAAAAAGGGTTTGCCCTACAATCGGTTCACTGAATTCTGAGAACTCTTGTTTATGGCCAGCCTGACTCCAGCAAACATCTCTCCAAAAAATATATTACTGATTAAGCTGCGCCACCATGGTGACATGCTGCTCACAACGCCCGCCATTAATGCGCTTCGTCAGCGTTACCCGCAGGCCAGCATCGACGTATTGCTCTATCAGGAAACGCGTCCGATGCTGGAAGCGCATCCGGCCATCCGCCATTTGCACGTCATCGATCGCAAATGGAAACAGGAGGGAACCTGGCGCAAGCTGGGCCATGAGCGTGCATTGATTCGCGCCGTACGTGACGCGCATTATGATCTGGTGATTAACCTGGCCGATCAGTGGCGCGCGGCCCTGATTACGCGGTTGTCCGGGGCACCCGTCCGTATCGGTTTTGCGTTCAAAAAACGCGATAACGCCCTGTGGCGCTGGTGCCACAACCGACTGGTCCCCACACACAATCACAGCAAACTGCATACCGTTGAACAGAACATGTCGGCGCTGGCCCCCCTCGGCATCAGCAGCGATGGCGCACGTGTCTCCATGCACTACAGCGACGCTGATCGGCAAATCGTGCTGGCCCGACTGGCAGAACATCATATTGCCGCGCCCTATATTGTGGTGCAGCCGACTTCGCGCTGGGGCTTTAAATGCTGGGAAGAAGAGAGCGTTGCGGCCACACTTGAGCAGCTGGCGCAACCGGGCCGCAAAGTGGTGCTGACCGCCGGGCCGGACAAACAGGAGCTGGCAATGATTAACCGCATTCGCGCGCGCTGTGCGTCGCCTGACGTGGTTTCGCTGGCGGGTCAGTTCACGCTACCGCAGCTGGCGGCATTGATCGATCATGCCCGACTGTTTATTGGTGTCGACTCTGCGCCAATGCATATGGCTGCCGCGCTTGAAACACCCTGTATCGCACTTTTTGGTCCGACCAAGCTACAGCACTGGCGGCCCTGGGGTGATAACAATCATGTTATCTGGGCGGGTGATTATGGCCCGCTGCCCTCACCCGATTCCATCGACACCAAAACTGACCAGCGTTATCTCTCGGCCATTCCGGTAAAGGATGTGGTCGCGGCAGCGAGGAGCTACCTGAATGAGTAAGTTACGGCTGGCGATTGTCCGGCAGAAATATCGTCCGGATGGCGGTGCTGAACGTTTTATCTCACGCGCCCTGGAAGCGCTGGGCAGCGAAAGGCTCGATCTCAACATCATTACCCGCAGCTGGCAGGGCACGCCCAATCCAGACTGGCATCTGCATATCTGTAATCCGGCAAAGCTGGGCCGGGTCTCACGTGAGCGCGGTTTTGCCCGGGCAGCACGCGCCTGCTGGGAGCGCGAAAAGTTCGATATTGTACAAAGCCATGAGCGCATCGCCGGCTGTGACATTTTCCGTGCGGGTGATGGCGTGCATCGCGTGTGGCTGGAACAGCGCGCCCGCATCGTCTCATCATCGCAACGGCTGAGTGCTGTGCTCAGTCCTTACCATCGCTATGTTCTGCAGGCGGAAGCGGAGATGTTTAACTCTCCAACGCTGAAAGCGGTGATCTGTAATTCAGAGATGGTTAAGCGCGATATCCTGCGCTGTTTCTCGCTCGACGCCGGAAAAATCCACGTTATTCATAATGCTATCGACGCCAGCCGTTTCCAGCCCGCCACGGAAGCTGCACGTCGCGCCACCCGTCAGCAGCTGGCGCTGCCCGATGCCGCTACCGTACTGATTTATGTCGGCTCCGGCTTTGAACGCAAGGGGTTGAAAGCGGCGATACAGGCGCTGGCTGCCAGCGATCGTTATCTGATTGTGGTGGGTCAGGATAAACAATTACAACGTTACCAGCAGCTGGCAAACCAGCTTCACTGCCTGGACCGCCTGCGCTTTGTCGGCGTACAGCAGGATGTGCAGCCGTTCTATCACGCGGCGGATGGCCTGCTGCTGCCCACGCTCTATGATCCCTTTCCGAATGTGGTGCTGGAGGCAATGGCCTGCGGTTTACCAGTAATCACCAGCACCGGTTGCGGTGGCGCGGAATTTATTACCGCTGGTCAGGAGGGCTTCGTCTGTGATGCCCTGGATATCGATGGATTGAATCAGGCGGTTAATGCAATACCGCCGCTTTCTGTCGATTCACGAATGGGTGACGCAGCGCGGCGCAAAATTGAACCTTATGGTCCACAACAGCTGGCGCAGGCGCTGACTTCGCTTTATCAGCAGGTACTGAGTAGCAACTGACAATCCGGGATGAGTGCATGCGGGGTTTCTGATAACATGCCGCCATCTCATTTTAATCTGTTTTTAGACGCGAACCTGCCGTAACGGTAACTATGACGACCATTTACACCGCATTGCTCTACTTCATTCAGCCACTGATCTGGCTGCGCCTGTGGCTGCGCGGTCGTAAAGCGCCTGCCTATCGCAAACGCTGGGCAGAACGCTATGGCTATTGTGTCGGCAAAGTGAAGCCCGACGGCATTGTGCTGCACTCGGTTTCTGTGGGTGAAACGCTGGCCGCGATTCCGCTGGTGCGCGCACTGCGTCATCGTTACCCCACCCTGCCGATTACCGTCACGACCATGACGCCGACCGGCTCTGAGCGGGCGCAATCTGCTTTTGGCAAAGATGTGCATCACGTCTATCTGCCTTATGATCTGCCAGGTTCGATTAATCGTTTTCTGGATACGGTTAATCCACGGCTGGTGATCATCATGGAAACGGAGCTGTGGCCAAATATTATCCGCATTCTGCACCAGCGTAACATTCCGTTGGTGATCGCCAATGCCCGCCTCTCGGCCCGCTCCGCCAAAGGCTATCGCAAGCTGGGGAAATTCATGCGCCAGCTGTTGCAGAGCATCACGCTGATTGCGGCACAGAATACGGAAGATGGCGACCGCTTCCTGAGTCTGGGCCTGAAACGTTCACAGCTGGCGATTACCGGCAGCCTGAAGTTTGATATTTCTGTGACGCCAGAGCTGGCCGCCAGAGCGGTAACGCTGCGTCGCCAGTGGGCGCCGCGTCGCCCGGTGTGGATCGCCACCAGCACGCACGAAGGCGAAGAGGCCATCGTGCTGGATACCCATCGTCGCCTGCTGCAGACGTTTCCGGATCTGCTGCTGATTCTGGTTCCCCGCCATCCTGAACGCTTTAACGATGCGCGCGAACTGACGCAGGAACGCGGCTTCAGCTTTATCCTGCGCAGCAGCGGTGAGATCCCTTCGGGTTCCACGCAGGTGGTCATCGGCGACTCAATGGGTGAACTGATGCTGCTTTACGGCATCGCCGATCTGGCGTTTGTCGGCGGCAGCCTGGTTGAGCGGGGCGGACATAACCCGCTGGAACCCGCTGCCCATGCGCTTCCGGTGCTGATGGGGCCTCACATCTGGAACTTCAAAGATATCTGCAGTAAGTTGCAGGAAGGCCAGGGTCTGATTACCGTCACCGACGTAATTTCACTGGAAAAAGAGGTCACCAACCTGTTACAGGATGATGATTATCGCCGTTATTACGGACGCCATGCGGTAGACGTACTGCACCAGAACCAGGGTGCGCTTCAGCGTCTGCTACAGTTACTCGAACCGCATCTGCCACCACGGGCCCACTAATGTCAGCACGCCAGCGTCTTTCCGTGGTAATGATCGCCAAAAATGAAGCGGAGCTGTTACCGGATTGTCTGGCCTCAGTCAGCTGGGCCGACGAAATTATTGTGCTGGATTCTGGCAGCAGTGACGACACTGTTGAGATCGCCACGCAGGCCGGGGCGCAGGTCTATCGCAGTGATGACTGGCAAGGCTATGGCATTCAGCGCCAGCGTGCGCAGCACTATGCCACCGGCGATATGATTCTGATGATCGATGCGGATGAGCGCGTTTCACCCGAACTGCGCGCCGCGATTGAGCAGGTTCTGGTCGCCCCACCCAGCCGCACGATTTACAGCCTGGGCCGCAGTAATCTGTTCCTCGGCCGCTTTATGCGCCACAGTGGCTGGTATCCTGACCGCGTGATGCGCCTCTATCCACGCACCTTCCGTTACAATGACAATCTGGTGCATGAATCACTGCAGAGTGACGGTGCGCCGGTGGTGGCGTTGCCTGGCGATCTGGAACATCTGACCTGCCGCGATTTAATCGCCTTTCAGCGTAAGCAACTGGCCTATGCAGAAGCCTGGGCCACGGAACGTCATCAGCGCGGTAAGCGTTGCGGCCTCTTTTCTGTGTTCAGCCATACGCTGGGCGCGTTTGTGAAAACGTTGCTGCTGCGTGCCGGTTTTCTCGACGGCAAACAGGGCTGGATTCTGGCGGTAGTCAACGCGCAATATACCTTCAATAAATATTCAGCCCTCTGGGCGCTGAATCACGCTTCGGCAAAAGGGCGAGTATGACCACTAAAGCCATCTATCCCGGTACGTTTGATCCTGTAACGCTCGGTCATCTCGACATCGTGACGCGGGCAGCGCAGATGTTTGATCAGCTGATTCTGGCCATTGCTGCCAGCCCCAGTAAAAAACCGATGTTCAGCCTGGATGAACGCGTGGCGCTGGCCGGTCAGGTGGTTGCCCATCTGCCGAACGTTGAGGTGGTCGGCTTCAGCGACCTGATGGCGAATTTCGCCCGTGACCAGCAGGCGAATGTGCTGGTCCGTGGCTTGCGTGCGGTGTCAGACTTTGAATATGAAATGCAGCTGGCGCAGATGAATCGTCACCTGCTGCCCACGCTGGAGAGTGTCTTCCTGATGCCGTCTGAAGGCTTCTCGTTCATCTCCTCTTCGCTGGTCAAAGAGGTGGCGCGTCACGGCGGCGATGTTTCCGCCTTTCTGCCCGCGCCGGTGCATCAGGCACTGCTGGCTAAACTGGCTTAATGCTGGCAGCTCGGGCACCAGTAGGTGCTGCGCTGCCCATGCCTGCCGCTGACAATCGGCGTACCGCATGCCCGGCAGGGTTCACCTGCCCGGCCATAAACCTGCAGTTGCTGGGCAAAATAGCCAGGCTTGCCGTCGGTCTGTAAGAAGTCGCGCAGCGTAGTACCGCCCTGCTCAATTGAACGTAACAGCACCGCTTTAATAGTGTTGACCAGCAGCTCCGCTTCAGCCTGCGACAGACTTACTGCGGCACGATCGGGAAGGATCCCGGCGGTAAACAGTGACTCGCTGGCGTAAATGTTGCCCACGCCCACCACCACTTTGTTATCCATCAGCCATTGCTTGATGAGCGTCCGCTTGCCGCGTGACTTATCGAACAGGTAAGCCCCGTCAAATGCCTCGCTGAGCGGCTCCGGCCCGAGATGTGCCAGCACGCTGCTGCCCGCCAGATCGCTGCTCCAGAGCCAGGCACCAAAGCGACGCGGGTCGGTGTAGCGCAGTACTTTGCCGTTGCTCATCACTAAATCAACATGGTCATGCTTCGCTGCTGGCAGCTCTTCTGACAGCACGCGCAGGCTGCCCGACATGCCAAGGTGGATAATGATCCAGCCATGCGGCAGTTCCAGCAGCAGATATTTTGCCCGACGCTGCACGCTGAGCACCGGCTGATCGCTCAGCGCCAGGATCTCCTGCGAAACAGGCCAGCGCAGACGTGAATTACGCACCACGGCGTGAAGAATGGTTTCACCAACCAAATGCGGCTCGATACCGCGGCGGCTGGTCTCAACCTCTGGCAACTCTGGCATACCCTCTCCTCAGCGTTTTACACAAACAAAAAACCCGGCCGGAGCCGGGTTTTTAGCAGAACACTAAAATTACTTAATTTTAGCTTCTTTGTAGATCACATGCTGACGTACAACCGGATCGAACTTTTTCAGTTCCAGCTTCTCTGGTTTAGTACGTTTGTTCTTCGTGGTGGTATAGAAGTGACCTGTACCAGCAGAGGAAACCAGCTTGATCTTCTCACGAATACCTTTAGCCATGATTCAGTTCCTTAGTACCTTAGTACTTCTCACCACGGGCACGCATGTCGGATAAAACCGTATCAATGCCCTTTTTATCAATAATGCGCATACCTTTAACAGATACACGCAGAGTAACGAAGCGCTTCTCGCTCTCAACCCAAAAACGGTGTGAGTGCAGGTTCGGAAGGAAACGGCGTTTCGTCGCGTTCATTGCGTGGGAACGGTTGTTACCCGTTACCGGACGCTTTCCAGTTACCTGGCAGACTCGTGACATGTCTATATCTCCAAAAATCAAATCAGCTCGAGCTTTAAAAATTAGGTTTTGGCCGCCTCGTCAGGCTTGCAGCCCGCCAGGCGAGTTCCATGGAACCCGCTAAGCTGGCCTAACCGCCAAACCCGAGATTCTCAAAGGTGGCGTAGTATACGCCGCTCAGCCCAAGTGCTCAAGTCCCGAACAGATAAAGATCCCGAATGATCGGGCAAAAAGCCGCCACCTGGCGTGAAATTTCCCGCTGTCAGAGCCATCCCCGCTCCGCAAAGGAGACATATTCGCCATGACCAATCACCAGATGATCGAGCAGACGGATGTCGAGTAGCTGACAGGCTTCGCTGACTTTATGGGTTACTTCACGGTCTGCACGGCTCGGCTCCGCCATGCCCGACGGGTGATTATGCGCCAGTATCAGGGCGGCGGCATTGAGCTTCAGCGCTTCCCGGACAATCTCGCGGGGGTGAACTTCCACGCTGTTAATGGAACCCGAGAACATATTTTGTGCACGCAGCACCCGATGCTGATTATCCAGAAACAGTGCCATAAAGATCTCACGCTCCTGATGGGCTAACAGACTTTGCAGATACTGGCGCGTGATTTGTGGATTTTCCATGACGCTTTCGCGCGCCAGCTTACTGGCGAAAAAGCGCTTCGCCAGTTCGGCAATCGCGTGCAGTTGCGCCAGCTTGGCATCGCCGACACCTTTAATTTTGCAAAATGCCGCTTTGTCTGACGTCATGAGCTGATAAAGCGAGCCAAATCCCTCCAGCATCTGCCCGGCCAGTTCAAGGACGTTCTGCCCCGGCGAGCCAGTGCGGAGAAAGATGGCCAGCAGTTCGGTATCGCTGAGCGAATGCGCGCCCAGTTTCTGCAGTTTTTCCCGTGGTCCCTTGATTTTCATCTTTGCTCTCCCTGAGATGAACCTCAGAGTGGCCCATCCTGAAGCATGCCGCTATCAGTGGCGTATCAATCTTCGAGACGGCTCGCAAACGCAGTTGGTGAAAAGGCGCATCCACGCTTTTGTGATAAAGTCCGTGCATTCGCCGCCGCGAGCGGCAGAGAGCTTAGTGAGGCCAACATCATGATGGGATTAGCCGGCAAAAAAATTCTTCTTGGCGTAAGTGGCGGTATTGCCGCTTATAAAGCACCTGAGCTGGTACGTCGCCTGCGCGATCGCGGCGCTGATGTTCGCGTAATGATGACGGAGGGGGCAAAGGCCTTTATTACTCCGCTCAGCCTGCAGGCCGTCTCCGGCTATCCGGTGTTTGACGATCTGCTTGATCCGGCAGCGGAAGCCGCAATGGGTCATATTGAACTGGCAAAGTGGGCCGACCTGATTGTACTGGCACCGGCCACTGCCGACCTGATTGCCCGTATAGCTGCCGGTATGGCAAACGATCTGGTGACCACTGCTGTATTAGCGACGGCCTCACCCGTGGCGGTGGTGCCCGCTATGAATCAGCAGATGTATCGTGCGGCGGTGACCCGGCATAATCTGCAGACGCTGCATGAGCGTGGCGTGCTGATCTGGGGGCCAGACAGCGGCAGCCAGGCCTGCGGCGACGTCGGGCCGGGCCGGATGCTTGATCCGCTGGCGATTGTTGACCATGCGGTGCAGTGGGCTGCACCCGTCAACGATCTGCAACATCTCAACATTATGATAACCGCCGGTCCGACACGTGAGGCGCTGGATCCGGTGCGCTACATCACGAATCACAGCTCCGGCAAAATGGGTTTTGCGATTGCCGCTGCCGCTGCCAGACGCGGCGCACAGGTCACGCTGGTCAGTGGTCCGGTCAGCCTGGCGGCACCAGCGGGTGTGCAACGCGTTGACGTTACCAGCGCGCTGGAGATGCAGGCCGCCGTCATGAGCGAGATAGCTAAACAACATATTTTCATTGCAAGCGCAGCCGTGGCAGACTACCGGGCAGCCGATATTGCGACCGATAAAATCAAGAAACAGGGCGGCGATGATAACGTCACGCTGAACCTGGTAAAGAATCCCGATATTGTTGCCGGGGTCGCCGCACTTCAGGAAAACCGGCCATTTGTGGTTGGATTTGCTGCTGAAACACAGAATGTGGAAGAATACGCCCGGCAAAAACGGGTGCGCAAGAATCTGGACCTGATCTGCGCTAACGATGTCGCTAAAGCCGGACAGGGATTTAATAGCGACACCAATGCTCTTCACCTTTTTTGGCAGGATGGAGAAAAACGCTTACCGCTCAGCGATAAGTCTCTCCTTGGCCAACAATTAATAGACGAGATTGTCAGCCGTTATGATGAAAAAAATAGACGTTAAAATCCTGGACCCGCGCGTCGGCAAAGAGTTTCCACTGCCGACCTACGCGACTTCAGGTTCCGCTGGGTTAGATTTACGCGCCTGCATTGATGATGTTCTCGACATCGCACCAGGCACCACAACGCTGGTCCCGACCGGCCTGGCGATTCATATTGCCGACCCCGATCTGGCCGCTGTGATCCTGCCGCGCTCAGGTCTTGGCCATAAACACGGCATCGTGCTGGGCAACCTGGTCGGGCTGATTGACTCCGACTATCAGGGACAGCTGATGGTCTCGGTCTGGAATCGCGGCCAGGAAAGTTTCTCTCTGCAACCCGGCGATCGCATGGCACAACTGGTCTTTGTACCGGTGGTACAGGCGGAATTTAACCTGGTCGACGATTTCGACGCCAGCCTGCGCGGCGAAGGCGGCTTCGGCCATTCAGGTCGCCAGTAACCCGCATTACCGACTTTCACTTACGCCCGTTATTTTTCCTCATCGCCATGGGACGCGTTCCTGTGGCAGATGCGTAGGTGTTGCCTGTTTTTAGGTGAATTTCAGGGGTCTTTAAGGTCATGGCAGAAAAAAAAGTCGCGAAGCGAAACCGTCGCGAAGAGATTTTGCAGGCGCTGGCACAGATGCTGGAGTCGGGTGATGGCAGTCAGCGCATTACCACCGCCAAACTGGCAGCCACGGTAGGCGTTTCCGAAGCGGCGTTGTATCGTCACTTCCCCAGTAAGACACGCATGTTCGATAGCCTGATTGAGTTTATCGAAGACAGTCTGATTACCCGCATCAATCTGATCCTCAAAGATGAAAAAGAGACCATGACGCGTCTGCGTCTGATCGTGCAACTGATTCTGGGATTTGGTGAGCGTAATCCGGGACTGACGCGCATCCTGACCGGCCATGCATTGATGTTTGAGCAGGACCGACTGCAGGGACGCATCAATCAGCTATTTGAGCGGATTGAAGTGCAGCTGCGACAGGTGATGCGGGAACGGAAAATGCGCGAGGGCGAAGCCTTTCAGGCTGATGAGGCGCTGCTGGCAAGCCAGCTGCTGGCATTCTGTGAAGGTTTACTGTCGCGCTATGTCCGTTCTGAGTTTCGTTTCAGTCCTACCGCAGACTTTGAGGCTCGCTGGCCGCTGATTGCCGCGCAGCTGGCGTAAAGCGTAAAAGAAGGCGGGCATTGCGCCCGCCTCTGTTAAATCCCGTACGCTTTCTGATAGGCACGAACCTGAGCCAGATGATCGGCCATCTCCGGCTTCTCTTCCAGCCAGCTAATCAGATCGGCCAGTGTGATAATCGCGGTCACTTTGCAGCCGTAATCACGTTCCACTTCCTGAATCGCCGACATTTCTCCGCGTCCACGCTCCTGACGATCAAGCGAGACCAGCACGCCTGCCAGAGTAGCGTTGTGCGCGCCGATAATATCCATCGACTCACGAATTGCGGTGCCTGCGGTGATCACATCGTCCACCAGCATCACTTTGCCCTGCAGCGGACTGCCCACCAGCAGGCCACCTTCGCCGTGATCTTTGGCTTCTTTGCGGTTGAAGCAGTAAGGCACATCGCGGTCATGATGATCCGCCAGCGCCACCGCCGTGGTGGTCGCAATCGGAATGCCTTTATAGGCCGGACCGAACAGCAGATCGAAGTCGACAGCGCCATCCACCAGCGCCTGCGCGTAGAAGCGTCCCAGCAGCGCTAAATCCCGTCCGCTGTTGAACAGACCGGCATTAAAGAAATAGGGGCTTTTACGCCCTGACTTCAAAGTGAACTCACCGAACTTCAGCACCTGCTTGTTCAGGGCGAATTCAATAAACTGACGCTGCCAGGCTTTCATTTCTCACTCCTCAAATAAAGAAAAGGCGACCCTGAGGTCGCCTGTTACATCAATTTTCCAGCGCTGCTTTCTGCGCCTGAATCAATTCCTCAATGCCGCCGCGTGCCAGCGCCAGTAACGTCAGCAGCTCTTCATGGCTGAACGGTTCGCCCTCGGCAGTGCCCTGCACCTCGATCATGCGACCATCTTCCATCATCACGACGTTCATGTCGGTTTCTGCCGCGGAGTCCTCAACGTACTCCAGATCGCACAGTGCTTCGCCTTTAACGATACCTACTGAAATCGCCGCGACCATGCCCTTCATCGGATTGGCTTTCAGCTTGCCGCTGGCTACCAGCTTGTTCAGCGCATCAGCCAGCGCCACGCAGGCACCGGTGATTGAGGCGGTGCGAGTGCCGCCATCGGCCTGAATTACGTCACAGTCGAGCGTAATGGTAAATTCACCCAGCGCTTTAAGATCAACCGCGGCGCGCAGTGAACGGGCGATCAGACGCTGAATCTCCAGCGTACGTCCGCCCTGCTTGCCTTTTGCAGCTTCACGCGCCATACGGCTGTGGGTCGAACGCGGCAGCATGCCATATTCAGCCGTGACCCAGCCCTGGCCCTGGCCTTTGAGGAAACGCGGAACCCCTTCGTCTACGGAGGCAGTGCAAAGCACTTTCGTTTCGCCGAATTCCACCAGAACGGAACCCTCTGCGTGTTTGGTGTAATTGCGGGTCAATGTGACTGGACGCACCTGTTGTGCGCTACGGCCTGCTGGACGCATGGGTATTCTCCGGCTTGCTAATGATTGGCTGCGCATTATACGGACTTCCTTGCCCGCTGTCTCTTGCGCCGGTCTGACGCAGGCATCAGATGAAATTCCCTGCCAGCTGTGGCTAAATGCGCTTTCCTTTCTCTCTGATAAAAAAAGACATATGGCCGCCATTCTTCATTTCCTGCTGGCGCTGGTGGTGATTTTTGCCCTTGCGCTGCTGGTCAGTCATGACCGTAAACAGATTCGCCTGCGCTTTATTGTTCAACTGATTGTGGCAGAAGCCGCGCTGGGTTGGTTCTTCCTTCACTCTGCCGGGGGGCTGGCGCTGGTCGGCTCGTTTGCGGGATTCTTTGAGACGCTGCTGGGCTTTGCCGCACAGGGTACAGAATTCGTGTTTGGCGGAATGAGCAAACAGGGGCTGGCATTTATCTTCCTTGGCGTACTCTGCCCGATTGTCTTTATTTCCGCACTGATCGGCATATTGCAGCACTGGCGCATCCTGCCGCTGCTGATCCGTATTTTCGGGACGCTGCTGTCGAAAATTAATGGCATGGGCAAACTGGAGTCGTTTAACGCCGTCAGCACGCTGATTCTGGGTCAGTCGGAAAACTTCATCGCCTATAAAGGGATTCTGGGTGATATCCCGCCGCGTCGGCTCTACACCATGGCAGCGACCGCTATGTCCACCGTTTCGCTGTCGATTGTCGGTGCTTATATGTCGATGATTGAACCGAAGTATGTGGTTGCCGCACTGCTGCTTAACATGTTCAGCACCTTTATTATCCTGTCGATCATCAACCCGATAAAAAGCCAGGATGAGCAGCCTATCGCGCTGGAAAAGCTGCATGAAGAGCAGAGCTTCTTTGAAATGCTGGGCGAGTACATCCTGGCTGGTTTCAAAGTGGCGATGATCATTCTGGCGATGCTGATTGGCTTTATTGCCCTGATTGCTGCCGTGAATGCCGTGTTTGCGGCGGTCTTTGGCTATAGCTTCCAGCAACTGCTCGGCTACCTGTTCTATCCTCTGGCATGGCTGATCGGCATTCCCAAAGCGGATGCCCTGCAGGCGGCCAGCATCATGGCGACCAAGCTGGTGGCAAATGAGTTTGTGGCGATGATTGAGCTGCAGAAAGTCGCGGCGGGCATGAGTGCGCGCGGGCTGGGTATTCTGTCTGTGTTCCTGGTCTCCTTTGCTAACTTTGCCTCGATCGGCATTGTGGCGGGTGCCATAAAAGGTCTGAACGAAAAACAGGGGAATGTGGTTTCCCGGTTTGGCTGGAAGCTGGTCTATGGCTCCACGCTGGTGAGCCTGCTCTCTGCAGCTTTTGCCGGTCTGTTTATCTGACTATTCAGCGGGCGGCCTCGCTGCCGCCCGCGTTCATTCTAGAATCCGACGCAGACGGGTGCATCTACCCGCATCACCGACTCCTGAGCAAAGCGTTTCTTATAGAGTGTGCGTAGCGCCTCAATATCCTGATTGGTGGCAGGATCGATACCGTGGATCAGCATCAGCGCTTTACTGTTCTCCCGTGCCAGTTTGCCGTTCTCGCCCAGCCATTGCCCTTTAGCGTCATAAATCGACAGTCCCGCTTTGAAGCGTGGCGTGACCTCATTGTCCACAAAGTTCATCCAGTCGAGTGAACTCACCCTGCCGCCATCTGGCTTGCTCAGTCCAAACCACAGCGTGGTCTGCATCATCATGTCGCCACCCGCACAGATGGGTTGCGGTTTCGTGGGCGGCGCATGGCGCGTCTGGCAACCCGCCAGCAACAGAGCCATCACAACAGGAAGGGCAATAACGCGTGACATAGATCGGTCATCCTCACAAGGGGTCAGTGGTCATCATAAGTGGCTCTCGCAGAAAGCGGAAATGGTTCGTTATTTTCCGGTGAGACGCTTATGCCTGTTATGCCGTGGCTCGCCTCGCTATACTTCACCCATCTTTCCGCAAATGAGTACCGCTTATGATCCGCAGTATGACCGCTTATGCCCGCAGCGAAGCCAAAGGCGAATGGGGCAGCGCCGCCTGGGAGCTGCGTTCTGTTAACCAGCGTTATCTGGAAACCTACATCCGTCTGCCGGAACAGTTTCGTGGGCTGGAGCCGGTTATCCGCGAACGCATTCGCCAGCGTCTGACGCGCGGTAAAATTGAGTGCAACCTGCGTTTTGATGCCGACCCCAGCGCGCAGGGCGAGCTGATGCTCAATGAAACGCTGGCGAAACAGCTGGTGCAGGCGGCCAACTGGGTGAAAATGCAGAGCGATGAAGGCGCGATTAATCCGCTGGATATCCTGCGCTGGCCCGGTGTGATGTCTGCACAGGAGCAGGATCTGGATGCCATTAACACGCAGTTGTTGAAGGCGCTGGATAGTGCGCTGGATGATTTTATTGCGGCACGCGAAAGCGAAGGCACCGCACTGAAAGCGATGATTGAGCAGCGTCTGGAAGGAGTTTCGCAGGAAGTCAGCAAAGTGCGGGCGCAGATGCCTGAAGTCATCAAATGGCAGCGTGAGCGTCTGGTCGCCAAACTGGAAGATGCTGAAGTCCAGCTGGAAAACAATCGCCTGGAGCAGGAACTGGTGATGATGGCGCAGCGTGTTGACGTCTCCGAAGAGCTGGATCGCCTGGATGCGCACGTTAAAGAAACCTACAACATCCTGAAAAAGAAAGAAGCGGTTGGCCGTCGGCTCGATTTCATGATGCAGGAGTTCAATCGTGAATCGAATACGCTGGCATCGAAGTCGATCAACGCCGACATCACCACTTCTGCTATCGAACTGAAAGTGCTGATTGAACAGATGCGCGAGCAGATTCAAAATATTGAGTAAGATCTTTTCCTCAGGTCTGAGATGAAGCGTCAGCGATGGCGCTTTGTTCATTCTCTGAGTAATGACCTCTCTTCTGCATCAGCGTGCAGGGTGTTCTAAGCGTGTGGCTGGCCTCATTATTACGTAAAGATGGATAAATAATCATTTCCGGACTCTTCTGTAATGCGTGTCTGTCACGTTTTCCTTATCAGGCCTGTCTTTTTTAATCTTCTGAATTTAATATCTTTTTTCTGTTGCGAACCCTTTTTTCGCACCCGAAACGCTGGCTCCATGAAACAGGTCAATCCTGTAGAGTCAGTAGTTTCCCTTTCTTTGAAGGCACTTTTTGATAAAGTGCTGGTCGAAATCAGTACAGCTGTAGCGCCTGGAGACTTTATGGAAGTGTTCTTTATGCGATGCATCCATTTATCTCATGAAGGTTTTAATGAAAAACACCGGAAAATTTAGCAGCTCGCTGCTGCATCCGCGTTATTGGTTTACCTGGTTTGGTCTTGGTGTACTCTGGCTTCTGGTCCAGCTTCCCTATCCTGTTCTTATGCGTCTCGGTGCCGGTGCGGGCAAAATTTCCCGCCATTTTCTGCAGCGCCGTGAGCGAATCACCCGTCGTAACATTGAGCTCTGTTTTCCTGGCATCAGTGAAGAAAAAACAGAACATATGATCGCCGGTAATTTTGCGTCGTTAGGCATGGCGCTGGCTGAAACCGGTATTGCCTGGTTCTGGTCTGACCGTGCGGTTAAACGTCTGTTTAAAGTGTCAGGTATGGATAATCTCCACGCTGCGCAGAATGAAAAGCGCGGTGTGATGCTGATTGGTGTGCATTTCATGTCACTGGAGCTGGGCGGCCGCATCAGCGGTCTCTGTCAGCCGATGATGGCGATGTACCGTCCGCACAACAATCAGGCAATGGAATATGTGCAGACCAAAGGCCGGATGCGCTCGAACAAAGCGATGATCGACCGCCGCGATCTGCGCGGCATGGTTAATGCTCTGAAACAGGGTGAATCGGTCTGGTTTGCACCAGACCAGGATTACGGCCCGAAAGGCAGCACCTTTGCGCCGCTGTTTGCGGTAGAAAAAGCGGCCACCACCAACGGCACTTTTGTGCTGTCGCGTCTGGCGAAGCCGGCGATGGTGCCGATTATGCTGATTCGTAATGCAGATAATGATGGCTATCATCTGATCATTGAGCCGATGCTGGAAAATTATCCTCACACGGACGAAGCTGCTGCTGCAGCCTATATGAATAAAGTGATCGAGAATCAGATTCTGCGCGCACCGGAACAATACCTCTGGCTGCATCGCCGATTCAAAACCCGACCGCCGGGTGAACAGTCACTCTACGTCTGAGTAACCGCATAAAGCAGGCACCGCGCCTGCTTTTTTATTCTGCTAATCCACGCCTGCTTAGTATCCTCTCCGGTTTGTCCGTGTACAGCATGCTCTATCCCGGGTTAACACCCACTTTAATTTTTGCTGTTCAGCGCCTCCTCCACAGCCACCAGGCTGGTATCAGAAAGTTAATTAAGGAATGATGAATCCTCTTACCTCGTTAAAGCCGGATAATCTTATGGATATCAACGATACACAGCAGTGGCAGAGACCGCTGATTGATGACCGCCTTACGCCCTATATTGAAGTCGATGCAGAACGCCTGGAGCAGAATCTGCAGCATATGCAGCGCAAAGCCAGTGCGGCAGGCGTCGCATTGCGTCCGCATATCAAAACACATAAAAGCGTCTGGATTGCTCAGCGTCAGCTTGAATATGGTGCTCAGGGTGTCACGGTCTCTAAACCCAGCGAAGGTATCAGCTTTATTCAGGGGGGCGTTCGCGATCTGCTTTTAGCCTATCCGGTTGTGCAACCGCAAAGCGTGGCTGAGTTGCTGCGTCTCGCCGTGCTTCATCAGGCAAAACTTACCCTGATTGCGGACAGGCTGCAGGGTGTGGCAGCGATTGCGGATGCGTGGCAGCAACAACCAGACTGCGAGCTGGCGGTGGCGATTAAGGTGGATGTTGGATTACACCGGATTGGTGTTAGTCCTGATAGTGATGACGCCGTGCTGATTGCTCAGGCGCTGCGGGACAGAGGCGTACGCTTTGCCGGATTAGTGTCGCATGCCGGCCACGCTTATGGTGCCGGTAATGCTGCGGCTATTGTTGATGTTGCCAGGCAGGAAACGGTATTGATGCAGCAGCTTCAGGCAAAACTGCAGGCTGCGGGATTTACCGACTGCCCGCTCTCTGTGGGGTCAACGCCTACGGCCCTGGCAGCCGAGGTTGCGCCCTGCATCAGTGAAATCCGGCCCGGCAACTATGCAGTGCTGGACCTTACCGCCTGTCGCCTCGGGCTAAGTTACGTCGATCAGCTGGCAATGAGCGTCATTACACGTGTGGTAGCGGTAAACGAGCATTTCGCAATTGTGGATGCCGGATCGAAAATGCTGAGTTCAGATAAAGGGCCACACGGCACCAATGCCAGCGGCTTTGGTGTTGCAGCCGACGAAGCGGGCCACACGTATGAGGTGACAAAGTTATCTGAGGAGCATGGTTTTCTGCTTTATCAGGATCGCCGTCCTGAAGTCGGCATGCTGCTTCGTATCTTTCCGAATCACAGCTGCGCAGTGATGGCACAGTCGGATGGCTTTGTTCTGCGTCGCGCCAGTGGGCATAGCGAAGAGCACGCAGTTTCTGCACGCGGCAATTTTATCTGAGTCAGCGGCAGACAGCCTCATCCGTTGTCTGCCGTTTGTACGAAACCCTCTCAACACCACACTTCTGCTGTTACAACGTATTAACGAGCCTGACCCCATGCTTTAATGCTTTTTTAGCTTATCCTCCGGAGGTTATATGCTCTCCTCGCGCACGCTGAGCCTGACAATTCCGCGTCACTGGTTAGATCTTTATGAAACCATCTGGAAGCCGGAATTTTTTCCAAAGTGGGCGTCCGGGCTGACGAATAGTGCATTAGAACCTGATGGCAATCGCTGGCGTGCTAAAGGCCCTCAGGGAAATGTAAAGCTCCGGTTCTCGCCACATAATCCGTTTGGCGTAATGGATCACTGGCTTGATAGTGGGTCAGGAAAGGAAATCTATGTGCCGATGCGCGTGATAGCCAACGAGCAGGGTGCCGAGGTGATGGTGACGGTTTACCGCCAGCCATTTACTTCAGATGAGAGATTTAAGCAGGATATTGAATGGGTTAGCAACGATCTTGAGAAGCTTAACCAGCTTCTGACACAGTAAATCAATGACTTAGCTCGATTTTTTCTCTGTACTTATCACTGGCTGTTTATGAAAAAAAACAGAAAAACTTCCGATGATAAAGCATAAAGCGTTTATCTGATTGCATGCCTCTTTTACACATTTATCACCAACCCTGCTTAAGCATTGTTGCCAGGAAAATTCCTGGCAACATCCCCCGACAGGCTGGCGATCTTCCCTGATTACAGGCCTCTTCATCTTCTGCACGAACACTTTCTCTCTGACGTATACATTAATCATCAACAATCGTTTATTACTGCCCTGCTGGGGATTTAATATTTATCATGCATAGAGTGAAACCATTTATTTCTGCGGTCGCGTAATCAGACTTTTCTTATGGTGTTAAATTAAATAAAACAATGTATAAATCATTCCACACACAGCAATACCCATAATGATAAAGCAGGAAAAGTCATGGACCGCTCTGCGTATCCTTTGTTATCAGAAAAAGAATTCGTTGAGATTGCCGCAAGGATGCTGGCAGGAGAATATAAAACTACAACAGGATTTATTCGTGATCTGGCGGAATTCTTATTAGCTGCAGGGGATTCCGCCATGACACGAAACAGAGAATTTACCAGGGATATCTATTTTTTATCCGAGCACCATTTGATTGAATCCATAATAACATGGCAAGCCTGGAAAGGTATTTCAGGACTCCGGCCAGAAAAATTGCACTAACTAACGGTGTGACAGCAACTTCTCATTGCTGTTACACAACGATTTAATTCTCACAGAGTCAATGAACTCTAACGAGTATATTATGGCAATACGTGAAAGCAGTCTTAATAGCGCAAAATGGTCTCTGCTCTCTTCAATCAAAATTATTGGCATCGGCGTACTGCAGCTCTCGTTGCTGGCGCAAATCCTGCAGGCGAATGAACTAAACCTGCTGGCGATCGCCGTGATAGCTTTACTGGCTATCGATACGCTGGCCGATCGCGGCTTCTCAAATAAGCTGATCCGCCGCTGTATGCTCTCTATCAACGACCTCTCCACGATTTACTGGGGTAATATGTTGATGGGTGTCGTAGTGTTTGGTCTGTTATTTACGGGCAGTCACCTGCTGAACAGTCTGTTTGGTCAACCTGAACTGGCGTTAATGATGCAGATGGTCTCAGTGGTGTTTATTATCATCCCACAGGGTCAGCATTACCGTGCGATATTACAGCGCGAAAAACAATATACCCGTATCGCCTTTGCTGAAACCTCAGCAGTATTAGCCGGCCTTGCCGTCACTTTATTTACCGTCTGGCTGACCCCTTCAGTACTGTGTGCGATCTGGGGTTACCTGGCGATGGCATCCATTCGCATGCTGATTTACTGCTACTATGGTCGTTCATGGTTCCAGCCAGAATACCATTTTAGCCTGAAAGCCTTTTCTAAAATTCGTGCAAGAAACAAATAATAAAATAAGTCTGTTTGGTGGGCTCTGAGCATCTGAAACGATGCGTTGGCGTGCTGTTAACCAGCACGCCTTTTCTTTTCATTAAGCCTGTTGCTTTATTTCTCTAATTCTTTCTTTATCTGCCGCATCCAGCCTTTCTACCTCCTTTATAAACTGACTTACCTCCAGCCGTTGTCTGGCGTTCATGGTCGGTTAATATCCGCTAGTCCGGAACCGTAAAACAGCGGGCCGCAACGCACAAACCTTCTGCAGACTGTGTCTTCTCAGATTTACACAGGCACTCACCGCAGGCTCTGCGCAGAAAAGTCTTTCTATACGGACGCCTTGGCTGGCTGGTATACACTGCGCTTATCCCGGACGCCGATCGCCTGAAAATCTCTGTCGCCGTCTTTCAGGCAAGGATATCGCCTTGCCCCCGTTTTACCGGAGTCTGCTATGTTACTGACCGTTCTCTACATCATTGGTATTACTGCTGAAGCCATGACGGGGGCGCTGGCGGCGGGCCGCCGCAAAATGGATCTGTTCGGTGTTATTATTATCGCCTCAGTGACTGCCATCGGCGGTGGTTCGGTGCGCGACATCCTGCTGGGTCACTATCCGCTGGGCTGGGTAAAAAATCCCGAATACATCATGATTGTGGCGGCAGCAGCGGTCATCACCACGTTCCTGGCACCCCTGATGACACACCTGCGCAAAGTGTTCCTGGTGCTTGATGCACTGGGACTGGTGGTTTTTTCCATTATCGGCGCGCAGGTTGCGCTTGATTCCGGACATGCCATGATTATTGCCGCCATAAGCGCGGTCATTACCGGCGTCTTCGGTGGCGTGCTGCGTGACATGTTCTGTAATCGCATTCCGCTGGTGTTTCAGAAGGAACTTTACGCTGGTATCGCCTTCGCCTCAGGCTGGCTCTATATCCTGCTGCTGAAAACTACGCTGGCACATGAAGCGGTGATAATCATTACCCTGCTGTTCGGCTTCTTTGCCCGTTTACTGGCGCTGCGCTTCCGCCTCGGTTTGCCGATTTTCAACTATCCCCATCCCGAGCATTAAGGAAGAAGGTATGCCTTGCTGCTGCAGGAACGCGATCAGCCTCTGCACACGGGCATCATGGAACTGCGCAACCAGGCGCTTTGCCAGCGCAGCCCCAACACCCGGTAACGCCTGCCAGCCCGCAATATCCCGCTGCATTAAGCTCTCCCACTGCTGATCGGGCAGTGACTTCAGGGCCTTCCGCGGCAGTGAAATACCTAAGGCATCCACCCAGCGACGAAACGGCTGCTGACGGGTGAGATTAAAACGATGCCAGAGCTGACCCGCCCGTTCCGGAGAGAAGCCCGTTGCGGCAGTGATCTGTTCCGGTGTTAACGTCAGCCAGCCGAACAGATGCGTCATACTGCCGGTTTCCAGTAAGCGCAGCCAGGTGCTGCGCTCAACGCCCGGAATATTCAGCACCGTTTTCTGACTGAGCCAGCGTAATTTTGCCAGTAACTGCTTCTGGCACTCCGCACTGAAGGTGTAACAGCTTAGCGGCGTGTAATGCGACGCGTCGGGAGGCTGAGGATAGTCGCGCTCTGCCACGCGCCAGATCACCCGCTCCAGCCGGGGGATCCCCTGACCCGCCAGACTCAGCGTAATCACATCACCCGCCACAATATCGCTCTCCTGCCAGCGACGCAGGGATCCGACATTGACCCGCCTGACAGTCTTGTCATCCAGCTGCACTGGCTGCAGATTAAGGACGGCAGCTATTTTCCCGGTTCGGCCAACCGGAAAATCAACGGAGAGCACTTCAGCGCTGACTTCAGGAGGCTGATACTTCCAGGCAACAGCCCAGGTGCCCTCTCCCGGCAGCCAGTTTTTTCCCGCAGGACGAAGGCTCTGATGAACCACCACGCCATCAGTGACAAAAGGTAGCGCAGCATGGAACCAGCGCTCCCGCCAGGTGGCGACCTCCTCTTCATCTTTGACGCGGTAACTCCATTTTGCGGCAACGCCCAGTCCCCAGCGGCTGAGTTGCTCAAGCCGTTCTGTCATTTTGGCGGGACCATCTGGCCAGGCCCAGATGAAAACATTGAGCGAATTCAGCAGAGGAATCCGTTGCTTGCTCATCATGGCCCCGGCCACCTGTGAGCGCGCATTTTTACCACCATCAACGGCCTGTTGATGACCGGTCATCGTCAGGAATAGCTCACCCTGCAACACCACCTCGTCGAGACGGGTGTCGATATTCAGCGGAATCGCCGGGATCCAGGCGGCTTTAGCCAGCCACTCCTCACCACGTAATCCATCGCCACGGCTTAACAGGGAGACCAGCCTGCCGTGGCGATATACCAGTGAAACGGCGATGCCATCAACTTTGGGCTGCACCCAGAGATCGCCACGCCCCTGCATCCAGTAAGCCAGCGCCAGCTTGTCGCGCATCTTTTTTACACCTGTGTGGGCGACCGGATGCAATGACTTGCCATTACCCGGCAGTTGCGGGGTGTAAACCGGCTGATAAGGGCTAAAGCAGTGCTGCCACTGAATCAGTCGCTGCTGAAGAGCGTCATAATCCGCATCCACCACCGGACTCTGCCCCTGACGATAGTAAGCGTCATCCCAGTGTTGTAGTTGCTGTTGCAGGCGGCGGATCTCTTCAGTCGCCCGAATCGGTGTCCAGACCGGACAAACGGCGCTATGCGCAGGCCATATGACGATCCACAAAACAGCCGCCAACAGCGGCCAGCCGAATCCTTTCATATTCTCTCCCCTGACGTTTTGCGGTATTCAATATCAATGCCCTGGCGTCAGCCAGAGACGATGTCCGGTTGCGGAAGAGATGCCGTAACAATAAAGGATTAATTGCAGCGGCCTGACAGACATTTGCGCGAAGATACGCAAAAGTTGGCTGTTGCCGCTGCGCAAACGCTGCGTGGCAGCGGGAAGCTGTGTATACTGTGCAGGAAATCGACTCCGCTTTTAATCAATTCAAGAAAACCATGGCTCAAGGCACGCTCTATATTGTTTCTGCACCCAGCGGCGCAGGTAAATCCAGCCTGATTCAGGCACTGTTAAAGACCCAGCCGTTGTATGATACGCAGGTCTCTGTTTCGCACACGACACGCGGCATGCGTCCGGGTGAAGCCCATGGCGAACATTACTTTTTCGTTGAGAAACATGAATTTGAGCAGATGATCGCGGAAGATGCCTTCCTCGAACACGCTAAAGTTTTCGACAACTATTACGGTACGTCGCGCCATGCTATTGAGCAGGTGCTGGCAACCGGCGTTGATGTGTTTCTCGACATCGACTGGCAGGGTGCGCAGCAAATTCGCGCCAGAATGCCAGGCGCACGCAGCATCTTCGTTTTACCGCCGTCGAAAGAAGAGCTCGATCGCCGTCTGCGCGGTCGTGGTCAGGATAGCGAAGAGGTCATCACGCGTCGCATGGCGCAGGCGGTAGCGGAAATGAGCCACTACGCCGAGTATGACTATTTAATTGTGAATGATGATTTCGATCTGGCGCTGTCCGATCTGAAAACCATTATTCGCGCCGAACGTCTGCGTATGGCGCGCCAGAAGGCGCGTCACGATGCTTTAATCAGCAAACTGTTGGCAGTCTGAATACAGTTTCAGTATGATGCGCAGTCATTTCTTCATCTGTGGAGTAGCACACCTATGGCACGCGTAACCGTTCAGGACGCAGTAGAAAAAGTTGGTAATCGTTTTGACCTGGTGTTGGTCGCTGCACGTCGTGCACGTCAGATGCAGGTTGGCGGCAAAGATCCGCTGGTTCCGGAAGAGAACGATAAGCCTACCGTTATCGCTCTGCGCGAAATCGAAGAAGGTCTGGTCACCAATCAGATTTTAGATGTGCGTGATCGTCAGGAACAGCAAGAGCAGGAAGCCGCTGAGTTACAGGCCGTTACCGCTATCGCTGAAGGTCGTCGTTAACAGCCACCTGCAGGTCACCCTTGTATCTGTTTGAAAGTCTCAATCAACTGATTGAAAAATACTTGCCAGAGGAGCAGATCAAGCGCCTCCAGCAAGCCTACCTTGTCGCACGTGATGCCCACGAGGGACAGACACGCTCCAGCGGTGAGCCTTATATCACCCATCCGGTTGCCGTGGCCTGTATTCTGGCGGAAATGAAGCTCGACCATGAAACCCTCATGGCCGCGCTGCTGCATGACGTGATCGAAGATACGCCTGCCACTTACCAGGACATGGAACAGCTGTTTGGTAAAAGCGTGGCGGAGCTGGTCGAAGGCGTTTCCAAGCTGGATAAGCTGAAATTCCGCGACAAGAAAGAAGCGCAGGCAGAGAACTTCCGCAAGATGATTATGGCGATGGTGCAGGATATCCGCGTCATTCTCATCAAGCTGGCTGACCGCACCCACAATATGCGCACCCTCGGGTCGTTACGCCCGGACAAACGTCGCCGCATCGCGCTGGAAACGTTAGAGATTTACAGTCCGCTTGCGCATCGCCTGGGTATTCACCATCTTAAAACGGAGCTGGAAGAGCTCGGTTTTGAGGCTCTCTACCCGAACCGTTATCGGGTAATTAAAGAGGTGGTGAAAGCCGCGCGCGGTAATCGTAAAGAGATGATCCAGAAGATTCTTTCTGAGATTGATGGCCGTTTACAGGAAGCGGGCATTCCCTGCCGCGTCAGCGGTCGTGAAAAGCATCTTTACTCGATCTACCGCAAAATGACGCTGAAAGAGCAGCGTTTTCACTCCATCATGGATATCTATGCCTTTCGCGTCATCGTGAAAGATCTGGATACCTGCTATCGCGTTCTTGGCCAGATGCACAGCTTGTATAAGCCGCGTCCGGGCCGCGTGAAAGATTACATCGCCATCCCCAAGGCCAACGGCTATCAATCGCTCCATACCTCCATGATCGGTCCGCACGGCGTGCCGGTTGAAGTGCAGATTCGCACCGAGGATATGGATCAGATGGCAGAAATGGGGGTCGCTGCGCACTGGGCCTATAAACAGGCGGGCGAAAGTGGCACCACCGCACAGATTCGCGCTCAGCGCTGGCTGCAAAGCCTGCTGGAGCTGCAGCAGAGTGCGGGCAGTTCGTTTGAGTTTATCGAAAGCGTGAAGTCCGATCTCTTTCCCGATGAGATCTACGTCTTTACGCCTGAAGGCCGCATTGTTGAGCTGCCAACCGGCGCGACGCCGGTGGACTTCGCCTATGCGGTTCACACCGACATTGGCCATGCCTGCGTCGGCGCACGCGTTGACCGCCAGCCTTATCCGCTGTCGCAAACCCTGACCAGCGGCCAGACGATTGAGATCATCACCGCGCCAGGCGCCCGTCCCAACGCCGCCTGGCTCAACTTTGTCGTCAGCTCCAAAGCCCGCGCCAAAATTCGCCAGCTGCTGAAAAACCTCAAGCGTGAAGACTCGGTTAATCTGGGCCGCCGCCTGCTCAGCCATGCGCTGGGCGGCAGTCGTAAGCTGGCTGAGATCCCGGCTGAGAATATCCGTCAGGAACTGGACCGTATGAAGCTGACCTCGCTTGACGATCTGCTGGCGGAAATTGGTCTGGGCAATGCGATGAGCGTGGTCGTGGCGAAGAACCTGCTGCAGGCGGACAGCAAGACCATCAGCAGTAACAGCAAGCGCGGTAAGCTGCCGATCAAAGGCGCTGATGGCGTGTTGATTACGTTCGCCAAATGCTGCCGACCAATTCCCGGTGACCCGATTGTTGCTCATGTCAGCCCTGGCAAAGGACTGGTGGTGCATCATGAGTCCTGTCGAAATATTCGCGGTTACCAGAAAGAGCCGGAAAAATTCATGCCGGTCGAGTGGGATAAAGTCACTGAGCAGGAGTTCGTGGCGGAAATCAAAGTCGACATGTTTAACCATCAGGGCGCACTGGCGAACCTGACGGCAGCAATCAATACGGCCGGTTCCAATATTCAGAGCCTGAATACCGAAGAGCGTGATGGCCGCGTCTACAGCGCCTTTATCCGCCTGACCGCACGCGACCGTGTCCATCTGGCGAATATCATGCGTAAAATTCGCGTGATGCCGGATGTGATCAAAGTCCACCGTAACCGTAATTAGGCATGAACGATCAACGTTTTGCCCGGATTCAGGCGATGCTGGCACTGCGCCAGCACGACCTTACGGTCTGTATGGAGCAGGTGCATAAGCCGCACAATGTGTCGGCGGTGATCCGCACGGCCGACGCTGTCGGTATCCACGAAGTACATGCTGTCTGGCCCAGCCAGCGGATGCGCACCCAGGCTTCCGCGTCTGCCGGAAGCAACAGCTGGGTGAAAGTGGTCACCCATCCCACCATTGGCGATGCCGTAACACGGCTTAAACAGCAGAAGATGCAGGTTCTGGCGACCCATCTTTCTGACGATGCCGTAGATTTCCGTGAGATCGATTATACCCTTCCCACCTGCATCCTGATGGGACAGGAAAAAACCGGCATCACTGAAGAAGCACTGGCGCTGGCTGACCGGAAGATCGTAATTCCTATGGTGGGAATGGTGCAGTCGCTGAATGTCTCGGTTGCCTGTGCGCTGATCCTCTATGAAGCACAACGGCAGCGGCAGAATGCCGGTCTTTACCTGCGCGATTACAGCCTGCTGGATGATGATGAGCAGCAACGCCTGCTGTTCGAAGGCGGATACCCGGTGCTGGCGCGGGTCGCAAAGCAGAAAGGTTTACCCTATCCGCGCATCAATGCTCAGGGCGAAGTGGACGCCGATCCCAACTGGTGGGCAACCATGCAGTCGACCGGTAAAAAAAGATGAAGGGCCGTCTGCTGGATGCCATCCCGCTCAGTACCCTGACCGGCGTCGGTGCCAGCCAGGCAGCAAAACTGGCCAAAATTGACCTGCACACCATTCAGGATCTCCTGCTTCATCTCCCGCTACGCTACGAAGATCGCACCCAGCTTTATGCCATTGACGATCTGCTGCCCGGTATCTGGGCCACCGTAGAAGGCGAAGTGCTGCATACCGACATCACCTTTGGTCGCCGCCGGATGATGGTGTGCCAGATCAGCGATGGTAGTGGTGTCCTGACGATGCGCTTCTTCAACTTCAATGCCGGGATGAAGAACAACCTGTCGCCAGGCCGGCGCGTCACCGCCTATGGCGAGATTAAACGCGGTCAGCGCGGTGCCGAGATTATTCATCCCGAATACCGCATCCAGGGCGAACAGAGCAATGTAGCGCTGGAAGAGACCTTAACACCAGTTTATCCCACCACTGAAGGTATCCGACAGGCTACACTGCGTAATCTTACCGATCAGGCGTTGACGCTGCTGGAGAGCTGCCCGATTGCCGAGTTGCTGCCGAAGGAACTGAGCGGCGGCTTGATCAGCCTGCCTGATGCACTGCGCACACTGCATCGTCCGCCGCCCGATCTCCGGCTCAGTGAGCTGGAAAGTGGCCGTCATCCGGCGCAGCGCAGGTTGATTCTGGAAGAGCTGCTGGCGCACAACCTCAGCATGCTGGCGGTACGCGCCGGTGCTCAGCGCTATTACGCGTTACCGATGCCGCCGCGACACAACCTTAGCGATCAGCTGCTGGCCGCGCTGCCCTTCTCACCGACCAATGCGCAGAAACGCGTGGTGGCGGAGATAGAGAAAGATCTGGCCAATGATTTTCCGATGATGCGGCTGGTGCAGGGCGATGTCGGCTCGGGCAAGACACTGGTTGCTGCGCTCTCTGCGCTGAACGTTATCGCCCATGGCAAGCAGGTTGCGCTGATGGCGCCGACCGAACTGCTGGCTGAACAGCACGCCAGTAACTTCCGTCAGTGGTTTGCGCCGCTGGGGATAGAAGTGGGCTGGCTGGCCGGAAAACAGAAAGGCAAAGCCCGCCAGGCCCAGCAGGAAGCGATAGCCAGTGGTCAGGTGGCGATGGTCGTGGGCACACACGCGCTGTTTCAGGAGCAGGTACAGTTTAATGGTCTGGCGCTGGTGATTATTGATGAGCAGCACCGATTCGGCGTCCACCAGCGACTGGCCTTATGGGAAAAAGGCGAGGAACAGGGTTTCCATCCGCATCAGCTGATCATGACCGCCACCCCCATTCCGCGCACCCTGGCGATGACGGCTTATGCCGATCTTGATACCTCAACTATCGATGAGCTGCCGCCGGGACGAACACCGGTGACCACCGTCGCTATCCCCGATACGCGACGCGATGAGATTGTGGCGCGGGTTGAGCATGCCTGCCGCGAGGGCCGTCAGGCCTACTGGGTCTGCACCCTGATTGAAGAGTCCGAATTGCTGGAAGCGCAGGCGGCAGAAGCCAGCTGGGAATCCCTGAAAACGGCGCTTCCCGACTTAAACATCGGACTGGTACATGGCCGGATGAAGCCCGCGGAAAAGCAGGCGGTGATGCAGGCCTTTAAAGCGAATGAGCTGCAGCTGCTGGTGGCGACGACAGTCATCGAGGTCGGCGTTGACGTGCCGAATGCCAGCCTGATGATTATCGAAAACCCGGAGCGGTTAGGGCTGGCGCAGCTGCATCAGCTGCGTGGTCGTGTAGGTCGTGGTGCTGTAGCATCGCACTGTGTGCTGCTCTATAAAGCGCCACTGAGCAAGACGGCGCAAAAGCGTCTTCAGGTGCTGCGCGACAGCAATGATGGCTTTGTCATTGCCCAGTTCGATCTGGAGATTCGCGGGCCGGGTGAACTACTGGGCACGCGTCAGACCGGCAACGCCGAATTCAAAGTAGCCGACCTGCTACGTGATGCCGCGATGGTGCCGGAAGTGCAGCGCGTGGCGCGCCACATCCACCAGCACTATCCCGAGCAGGCCAGCGCCCTGATTGAACGCTGGCTGCCAGAGACCACCCGCTATACCAATGTCTGAGTGCGTTCCATTCTGGTACGGCCTTTTTTATCTTCACCGGGCAAACGATTGCTTTTAGCCTGCGGATGATTACAATCGCCACACTATTTTTTGGGAAGAACAGAAGATGTCCACCACTCCTCAGCCAGACCAGCCTTCCGCCACGAAAAGTGAACTGATTTATCGCCTTGAAGATCGTCCACCCCTGCCGCAAACGCTGTTTGCCGCCGGTCAGCACCTGCTGGCCATGTTTGTCGCGGTTATTACGCCTGCGATTCTGATTTGTCAGGCGCTGGGCCTGCCTGCAGAAGATACCCGGCACGTGATCAGCATGTCGCTGTTTGCATCGGGCGTGGCATCACTGCTGCAAATCAAAACCTGGGGACCAGTAGGTTCGGGCCTGCTGTCGATTCAGGGCACCAGCTTCAACTTCGTGACGCCTCTGATTATGGGCGGGATGGCGCTGAAAAATGGCGGCGCTGACGTGCCCACCATGATGGCGGCACTGTTTGGCACGCTGATGGTAGCCTCCTGTACCGAAATGGTGCTGTCGCGCGTATTGCATCTGGCGCGCCGGATCATTACGCCGCTGGTTTCCGGTATCGTGGTGATGATTATTGGCCTGTCGCTGATTCAGGTCGGCCTAACCTCCATTGGCGGTGGTTTCAGTGCGATGAATGACCATACCTTTGGCGCGCCGAAAAATCTGATGCTGGCCGGAGCCGTGCTGCTGGTGATCGTGCTGCTGAACCGACAGAAGAATCCCTACCTGCGCGTCGCCTCTCTGGTGATTGCCATGGCGGTAGGCTATCTGCTGGCCTGGACGATGGGTATGCTGCCTGCGGCAGGTATTCCCGCTGATCAGCCGCTAATCATGGTACCCACCCCGCTCTACTATGGGCTGGGCTTCGACTGGAATCTGCTTATCCCGCTGATGCTGGTATTTATGGTTACCTCTCTGGAGACCATCGGCGATATCACCGCCACCTCGGATGTTTCAGAACAGCCGGTGAGCGGCCCACTCTATATGAAACGTCTGAAAGGTGGCGTGCTGGCGAATGGTCTTAACTCCTTTGTCTCCGCGCTGTTTAATACCTTCCCTAACTCCTGTTTCGGCCAGAACAATGGCGTCATTCAGTTAACCGGCGTAGCCAGCCGCTACGTGGGCTTTGTTGTCGCGCTGATGCTGATTGTGCTGGGGTTGTTCCCGGCGGTCAGTGGTCTGGTTCAGCTCATTCCTGAACCGGTGCTCGGCGGTGCAACCATTGTGATGTTCGGCACCATCGCCGCCTCGGGTGTTCGCATCGTGTCACGCGAGCCGCTTAACCGTCGTGCCATCATGATCATCGCACTATCGCTGGCGGTGGGCCTTGGCGTTTCCCAGCAGCCGCTGATCCTGCAGTTTGCGCCTGACTGGCTGAAAACCCTGCTCTCTTCCGGCATTGCGGCGGGCGGCATTACCGCCATTGTGCTCAACCTGATTTTCCCGCAAGAGAAGTAAGTCCACAGGCAGGCTTCGGCCTGCCTGCTAATTATTCGGATTTACATCCAGGCTGTTGAGCTGTAACGGTAATTCAGGCATAACAACCTCTCACCGGATTTAACTCGGGAAGGATGCTATGAAATTTCTTGGAAAGTTTTTCCTCACCTTACTTTTGCTGCTGCTTTTCACCCTTGTGGTGATCTATGTATTGCTGCAGACACAGTGGGGTGCAGGCTGGTTTAGCCGTTGGGTGAGCGACAAAACCGAATGGCATCTCTCCCTGAGTAAAATTGAACACAATTTCTCTTCTCCCTCTCATATCATTCTGGATGACTTCAGCTTTGGTCATGATGGGCAGCCTGCGGTTCTGGTAGCGAAACGGGTCGATCTCGGTCTGGCTCTGATTCAGTTTAGCGATCCACTGCATTTCAGTAGCCTTGAATTGCGCGACGGGGAAGTGAATCTGGCCAATCTGACGCCAGGCAGTGCGCTACCCATTCAGGCCGATCGCCTGCAGCTCAATAACATGCGTATCGACAGCCCCAACAGCACGTTACCGCTGTTTGCTCAGCAGGTTAATGGCGGCATTCTGCCGTGGAAACCCACATCCCTCAATATGCTGGGTCGCGATGCCCGTTTCCAGATGAGTGCAGGCAGCATGACGCTGAATAAGGTGCCCGCTGAAAACGTCCTGATTCAGGGCAGTGTTTCCCAGAACCGGATGCGCTTTGATAATATTGGTGCCGACCTGGCGCGTGGATCCATGACCGGCAGCGGTGAGCGCGATGCCCAGGGCAACTGGAAAATCAATCAGCTACGACTGAATGATATTCGTCTGCAGACTGCCAGCAGCCTGAAAGATTTCCTGCATCGCCTGCAGGTGGTTCCCTCGATTGCCATTACGCGCCTCGACATGACCGATGCCCGCCTGCAGGGGCCTGACTGGGCGGTGACAGATCTTGACCTGACGCTGAGAAACGTTAACTGGCAGGGCGATGACTGGCAGAGTAATGATGGTTCGCTGGCGCTGAATGCCAGCAATTTTATCAACGGTGGATTCGAGCTTAATGACCCTATCGTTAACCTGGATTTCTCGCCGCAGGGTCTGGCGCTAACGCAGTTCAGTTCACGCTGGGCGAACGGGGTGATTCGGGCTGACGGTGACTGGTCACGCAGTGATAAACGCCTGACGCTGAAAAATCTGGCTATTGCCGGACTGGAATATACCCTGCCGCAGGACTGGCGTGACCGCTGGCAGGCGGCACTGCCCGCGTGGCTGGATAGCGTAGCGGTGACGCGTTTCACCTCTAATCGTAACCTGATTATCGACATCAATCCGGCGTTTCCCTTCCAGCTGACCTCACTGGACGGATCCGGCGAGAACCTGCTGCTGGCGCAGCAGCATCAGTGGGGGATCTGGTCGGGTAAGCTTAGCCTGAATGCGGCAGAGTCGACTTTTAACCGTACCGATCTGCGTCACCCATCCATTACGCTGAATGCAGACACGCAGCAGATTCAGGTGACCGAGCTGAGTGCGTTCAGTAACAAGGGACTGCTTGAAGGGACGGCTACCGTCGGCCAGCAGCCAGCGCGCCCGCTGACGCTGCAATTGACGGGGCGTGCAGTGCCGGTGAATGTGTTGCAGAACTGGGGATGGCCCGCCTTGCCGTTAACCGGTGACAGCAATATGCAGTTGCAATTGAGTGGCGCTTTAGCCGCAGGCCAGCCATTACGCCCAACGGTCAATGGCACGCTGTCGGTGACAACGGATAGTCAGCAGGTGCAGCAGACCATGCAGGCTGGCGAGGTTCGTTAATAACTTAAGGGCCGCAGATGCGGCCCTTAAGGTTAGTTGATACGTGCGCCGGAACCGCCCTCTTCCAGCGGCCCATCCGGATCGGCGGGCAGGACGATATAAACTCCCTCAAACACCGCGCCACATTCATCATCGCCAAACAGCTCCACTTCAAGCTGAACGCGTGCTTTACGTCCGCGAGCCAGACGGTCAAGGTCGCCGCTTAGTGAGCCGAGATCGGCAATCGCGCCAGGTCGTCCGCTGATAGGGCGGCTATAGCGGATGTGCGCATCTGCCAGAATAATGGTGCCGCCGAGATGGCGTTCGCGCAGCAGCAGCCAGATCAATCCCCAGCCGGTCAGCGTGGCCAGCGAGAAAAGGCTGCCAGCGAACAGAGTGTGATGTGGATTCTGGTTGCCCGCTTCAGGCATGGTGGTGATAAATTTCTGCCCGGTAAACTGCAGGATACGCACACCCATCTTCTCGCTGAGCGGAATATGATCATACCAGGCCTGTTGTAGCTGACCGCACCAGTCGGCGCGATGCAGGATATCATCGAGCGTAACAACCGGCTTGATCATCAGAAAGTGGCGTACCGGCGTCGTCTGCGGCGCGGTAATCTCACCCTGATTGATGTAGCCGAGCTTGGCGAAGAAAGCGACCGCATCTTCACGGGCACTGCAGGTTACCCGCTTCGCGCCTTCCTGACGCGCTACCGACTCCAGGGTCATGGCCATCAGCGTACCCAGCCCTTTCCCCTGCACAGACGGATGAACAGCCATGAAGCGGATAGCGGCCTCATTATCGGCGTTGATGTAGAGACGGCCAATGGCGACCGGATTTCCCTGCTCATCAACCACCATCTGATGATGTGCCAGGGCATCCCAGGCGTCACGTTCCGACCCCTGAGGCTGACGCAGTGGTTTACGCAACATCTCCCAGCGGAACTGATAATAGATATCCAGCTCTTCCGCCGTCTGTGGCACGCGAAGGTGATACATGTAATGTTTCTCCCGCTCGGCCAGGTGGCCTGTTTCCTGCCGCTCCGCTTGCGATCTCAAACCTGTAACCAGAACGTCACAGGACCATCATTCACCAGCGAGACCTGCATATCCGCAGCAAAACGGCCATTTGCCGTGGTCATGCCCAGTTGACGACAGCAGTCGCTGAAGTATTCATACAGGCGTTCGGCCTCAGCAGGCTCCGCACCGCCTGAAAAGGAGGGGCGCATCCCTTTTTGCGTATCTGCGGCCAGCGTAAACTGCGATACCACCAGCACGCTTCCGCCCGCCTGGCGGACACTCAGGTTCATTTTGCCCTGTTCATCACTAAAGATGCGATAGCCCAGTACGCGTTCTGCGAGACGTTCCGCACGCGCGTTGTCATCACCCTTTTCCACGCCCAGCAAAACCAGTAAACCGGCACCGATTTCGCCGATAACGTTCTGATCGACGCTGACGCTGGCGCGCTGCACGCGTTGGATCAATGCAATCATGTTTCCTCGCGTTGTTCTTCTTTGTGCTGCTGTTTTAACTGCCGATAGTCGGCTAACGCGACGGTAATTTCAGCGCCTAACAACACAATACACCAGGTCCAGTAGACCCAGAGAAACAGAATCGGGATCACGGCCAGTACGCCGTAGATCAGCTGATAAGAGGGGAACATAGTAACATAGAGCGCAAAGCCCTTTTTACCCAGCTCAAACAGCGCACCTGCAACCAGCGCGCCAATCAGCGCATCGCGTGGCGGTACCCGCTGGGTAGGCACAATGCTGTAGAGCAACCAGAAGGCGAGCCACGACAGCAGAAGCGGGAAAATGCGCAGCATCTGATCGACCAGGCTGGTGACGCCGGTCGCATTAATCCAGCGCAGTGACAGCAGATAGGAGCTGATCGCCAGGCTGGCACCCGCCAGCAGCGGGCCGAGCGTCAGAATCATCCAGTAGACCGCAAAGGAGTAAACCATTGGCCGCTTCTTGTTGCTGCGCCAGATGGTATTTAACGCGGTATCAACCGAATGCATCAGCAGCAAGGCCGTCACGATCAGGCCGACAGCCCCGACCGCCGTCATCCGGTTTACGTTAGCCACAAACTGCTCAAGATAGCGTTGCAACGTGTTGCCTGCAGCCGGCATCAGATTGTTAAAGACAAACTGTTTCAACTGCACGCTGATATCAGAGAAGACCGGGAACGCCGCAAACAGGGCAAACACCACCGCAATCAGCGGAACCAGCGCCAGCAATGAGACATAAGCCAGATTACCGGCCTGAGTCGTCATGCCATCCTCATCAATGCGTTTCCATAACAGCCTGAGCCACAACCAGAACGCATGCAGCCCGGGACGAAATTTACCTGACATCATGGGTTAAGATTGACCTGCAAACCAGTCAGGTACCGTTTTACTGTCAGTAACCAGTACACTTTCAATGCCCAGGGCGCGCGCCGCCTCAATGTTATCCGGGTTATCGTCGAAAAACACCGTTTGATCGGCAGTCACACCCTCCGCGTCCAGCACATGCTGATAAATCCGGGCTTCCGGTTTACGCATACCCAGCTCCTGCGAGAGATAGAGTTTGTCTGCTGCCTGCTGTACGTCGGGATACTGCGTCGGCCAGAATTCGCAATGCAGCTTATTCGTGTTAGAGAGGATCACCACCCGATGACCTTCAAGTCGCAGCCGGTTCATCAGCGCCAGGGTTTCAGGACGTACGTCCACGAAGACCGCCTGCCAGCCAGCAGTAAACTGTTCATAACTCAGCGCGATTTCCAGCTTTTCACACAGTGCAAGCGCGAAGTTTTCGTCGCTGAGCTCACCACGTTCGTGTTGTTCAAACGCTTCGTCCATCTGGAAATGGCTTTGCAGCGAGGCCAGTGGCACACGGCTAAGGTCACTCCAGACACCCAGCACGCGGTTAAAGTCGATATCAATAATCACATTGCCCAAATCAAAGATATACAGCATGGTGTGTCTCCTTCTGTTCCCTGGAGTATTCACTCTAGCGGCAAAAGTGCAGGCTGAACAGGCACGCGTGGAGAGAAAAGCGTAAACGCCAGAAGATGGATAAAACGCACCCAAATATTTACTGGCCCGACTGAAGAAGCCGGAATTTCAGGCAAAAAAAAGCCCCGCATGCGGGGCTTTTATCAGTTAAAGGCGCATTTATGCGTCTTTAGGACCACGTGAAGCACGTTTACGGTCGTTTTCCGTCAGGTGACGTTTACGGATACGCACTGACAGCGGTGTTACTTCAACCAGTTCGTCATCATCGATGAACTCGATCGCCTGTTCCAGCGTCATTTTCTGCGGTGGAACCAGTGTCGTTGCTTCATCAGTACCGGAAGCACGCATGTTGGTCAGCTTCTTACCGGTCAGACAGTTTACGGTCAGGTCGTTAGAACGGCTGTGAATACCGATGATCTGGCCTTCATAGACTTCTGCACCGTGACCCAGGAACAGCTTACCGCGATCCTGCAGACCGAACAGAGCGAACGCTACGGCTTTACCCTGACCGTTAGAGATCAGTACGCCGTTCTGACGCTGGCCCACTTCGCCTGGACGGATATCGTCGTAGTGGCTGAAGGTAGAGTAGAGCAGACCGGTACCGGACGTCATGGTCATGAATTCGTTACGGAAGCCAATCAGGCCACGGCTTGGGATCACGTAGTCGAGACGTACGCGGCCTTTGCCATCCGGATCCATGTTTTTCAGATCGCCTTTACGCTCACCCATGGCTTGCATAACGGAACCCTGATGCGTTTCTTCGATATCCAGCGTGACGTTCTCAAATGGCTCCTGTTTACGGCCTTCGAATTCGCGGAAGATAACTTTCGGACGGGATACCGCCAGTTCGAAACCTTCACGACGCATGTTTTCGATCAGAACTGACAGGTGCAGCTCACCACGACCTGATACGCGGAAGGCGTCAGAATCTTCAGTTTCTTCAACACGCAGTGCCACGTTGTGAACCAGTTCTTTGTTCAGACGCTCAAGGATCTGACGTGAAGTCACGTATTTACCTTCTTTACCGCAGAACGGTGAGGTGTTGACGTTAAAGAACATGGTTACGGTTGGTTCATCGACGCTCAGGGCTGGCAGCGCTTCCACATTCTGCGTGTCACAGATAGTGTCAGAGATGTTCAGCTCGCCCAGACCGGTGATAGCAATGATATCGCCCGCTTCTGCCAGGTCGCTGTCGATACGCTCAAGACCCAGATGAGTCAGGACTTTACCGACTTTAGCGTTACGGGTTTTGCCTTCGCTATCGATGATAGTGACTTGCTGGTTAGGCTTAACTTTACCGCGCTTGATACGGCCGATGCCGATCACGCCCAGGTAGTTGTTGTAGTCCAGCTGAGAGATTTGCATCTGCAGTGGGGCATCAGCCTCAACCTGCGGAGGCGCAACGTGGTCAACGATCGCCTGATACAGCGGGGTCATATCGTCAGCCATGTCGGTGTGCTCAAGACCCGCAATACCATTCAGCGCAGAGGCGAAAATGATAGGGAAGTCGAGCTGCTCGTCAGTGGCATCCAGGTTTACGAACAGGTCAAATACCTGATCCACAACCCAGTCCGGACGCGCACCCGGGCGGTCTACTTTGTTGATAACCACAATCGGCTTCAGACCATGCGCGAACGCTTTTTTGGTCACGAAGCGGGTTTGCGGCATAGGGCCATCCATCGCATCTACAACCAGCAGCACCGAGTCCACCATGGACATGACGCGCTCAACTTCACCACCGAAGTCGGCGTGTCCTGGGGTATCAACGATGTTGATACGGTAGTCATTCCACTTAATGGCGGTGTTTTTTGCGAGGATGGTAATCCCACGCTCTTTCTCCAAATCATTGGAGTCCATCACGCGCTCGGTTGCTTCGGTACGGGCATCAAAAGTACCGGATTGTTGCAGCAGTTTGTCAACCAGGGTGGTCTTTCCATGGTCAACGTGCGCGATGATGGCGATGTTACGCAAATTTTCGATCACAGCTTTGCCTCAGGCATTAGAAATAGCGCGGTATTGTACACGGATTAAGCGGAAGACTGAACAGGATCACACTTTTCACTGAAAGTTTATTGCATCGACGCAAATTTGCCCTGTTCCCGGTGCAGAAAATGCACTAAGTTGGTCCCGTGCACCAAAATAGTGCCATCAAATCACTGTTAAGCACCATAATGGTGCGATAAGACCATCGTGGTGCAGGCGCTTTATGACAAAAAGGTGCATCACAAGGCGATTTAAGCAACATCAAAAAAGTTGGCACAGAATTCGCTTTGTCTGATACAAGCGTAAACGCCAGTCAGATGTCGGTTGAAGAGCGTGCCGGAAGAGATGAGTCAGGGAGTGGTTTTCCCAAACGCATTCCGGAAACGACGTTTCCTCGCCATGTAGATAATGAAAGACCATTTCCAGGAGAGTTGAGTATGTCCGCTGAACACGTTCTCTCGATGATGAACGAGCATGAAGTTAAGTTTGTTGACCTGCGTTTTACCGATACCAAAGGTAAAGAACAGCACGTTACGATCCCTGCTCACCAGGTTAACGCTGACTTCTTCGAAGAAGGCAAAATGTTCGATGGTTCGTCTATTGGCGGTTGGAAAGGCATTAACGAATCAGACATGGTGCTGATGCCTGACGCCACCACGGCAGTCATGGATCCTTTCTTCGAAGATTCTACGCTGATCATCCGTTGTGACATTCTTGAGCCAGGCACCATGCAGGGCTACGATCGCGATCCACGCTCTATCGCCAAGCGCGCTGAAGATTACCTGCGCTCTTCCGGCATCGCGGACACCGTGCTGTTTGGACCAGAACCCGAATTCTTCCTGTTCGATGACATCCGTTTCGGTTCATCAACGTCCGGCTCACATGTGGCTATCGACGATATCGAAGCGGCATGGAACACAGGTAAAGAGTACGAAGGCGGTAACAAAGGTCACCGTCCAGGTCTGAAAGGCGGCTACTTCCCGGTTCCACCGGTTGACTCATCCCAGGACATCCGTTCTGCCATGTGTCTGACCATGGAGCAGATGGGCCTGGTTGTTGAAGCGCATCACCACGAAGTGGCGACCGCAGGTCAGAACGAAGTGGCAACCCGCTTCAATACCATGACCAAAAAAGCGGACGAAATTCAGATCTACAAATATGTCGTTCACAACGTTGCGCACGCTTACGGCAAAACGGCGACCTTCATGCCGAAGCCAATGTTTGGCGACAACGGTTCAGGCATGCACTGCCACATGTCACTCTCTAAAGGCGGCCAGAACCTGTTTGCCGGCGATAAGTACGGCGGCCTGTCTGAAATGGCGCTGTTCTATATCGGCGGTATCATCAAGCACGCGAAAGCGATCAACGCCCTGGCGAACCCGACAACCAACTCTTACAAGCGTCTGGTCCCGGGTTATGAAGCACCGGTTATGCTGGCTTACTCTGCCCGTAACCGTTCTGCCTCAATCCGTATCCCGGTTGTTGCCAGCCCGAAAGCCCGTCGTATTGAAGCGCGCTTCCCGGATCCAGCAGCTAACCCATACCTGGCGTTCACCGCGCTGCTGATGGCTGGCCTGGATGGCATCATCAACAAAATCCATCCTGGTGACGCGATGGATAAGAACCTGTATGACCTGCCACCGGAAGAAGAAGCTGAGATTCCAAAAGTTGCAGGCTCTCTGGAAGAAGCGCTGAATGCACTGAACGAAGACCGCGAGTTCCTGACCCGTGGCGGTGTATTCACAGACGAATCGATCGATGCTTACATCGAACTGCGTAAAGCCGAGATGGATCGCGTTCGCATGACGCCACACCCGGTTGAGTTCGAGCTTTACTACAGCGTTTAACTGGTCAGACGTTTTTGTTGCCGTGGAAACTTTTAGCCCATCTTCGGATGGGCTTTTTTCTCCGCGAATTCACCGTTCATTCGCCCTCTTTTCGGTTTAAAGACTAAAATGCACCTGACTGGTGCAGAGGAACGTTGTATGGCAACTGGCTCTCTGCCCGATGCAGGGCAGATTCTCAACGCGTTAATCAACAGTATTTTGTTAGTGGATAACGATCTGGTTATTCATTACGCCAATCCGGCGGCGCAGCAATTACTGGCGCAAAGCTCACGCAAATTGTTCGGCACACCATTACCGGAATTAACCGGCTACTTTTCGCTGAATATTGAGGTGATGCGCGAGAGTCTTGAGGCTGGCCAGGGATTTACTGACAGTGAGGTCACGCTGGTGGTAGATGGTCGCGCACATATTATGTCGCTGACCGCCCAGCGGTTACCCGATGGCTTAATTTTGATGGAAATGGCGCCGATGGATAATCAGCGTCGCCTCAGTCAGGAGCAGTTACAGCATGCGCAGCAGGTGGCTGCTCGCGACCTGGTTCGCGGTCTGGCCCATGAGATTAAAAATCCGCTGGGCGGATTACGCGGCGCGGCACAGCTTCTATCCCGCGCCCTGCCCGATCCGTCACTAAATGAATACACCAAAGTGATTATTGAACAGGCCGACCGGTTGCGAAATCTGGTGGATCGTCTGTTAGGACCGCAGCAGCCAGGCATGCACATCACGCAGAGCATTCATCAGGTGGCCGAACGGGTGGTCAATCTGGTGTCGATGGAGCTGCCGGAGAATGTTTCGCTGGTACGGGATTACGACCCCAGCCTGCCGGAACTGCCGCATGACCCTGACCAGATAGAACAGGTGCTGCTTAACGTGGTTCGCAACGCACTTCAGGCGCTGGGCGACGACGGTGGCACCATTGTTATCCGCACCCGCACCGCTTTTCAGTTGACGCTGCACGGCACGCGTTATCGCCTGGTGGCACGTATTGATATTGAAGATGATGGCCCCGGCATTCCGGCCCAGCTGCAGGATACGCTGTTTTATCCGATGGTCAGCGGACGTGAAGGCGGAACCGGTTTAGGCCTCTCCATCGCCCGTAGCCTGATTGATCAACATTCAGGAAAAATAGAATTTAACAGTTGGCCGGGACACACCGAATTTTCGGTTTACCTGCCTATTCGCCAGTGAGGTTTCTATGCAACGAGGGATAGTCTGGATCGTCGATGACGATAGCTCCATCCGCTGGGTGCTTGAACGCGCGCTCACTGGAGCCGGTTTGAGCTGCGCGACGTTTGACAGCGCAAGCGAGGTGCTGGATGCCCTCTCAACCAAGACCCCGGACGTTTTACTGTCAGATATTCGCATGCCCGGTATGGATGGCCTGGCGCTGCTGAAACAGATTAAACAGCGTCATCCGATGCTTCCGGTCATCATAATGACGGCGCATTCGGATCTGGACGCAGCCGTCAGCGCTTATCAGCAGGGTGCCTTTGATTACCTGCCTAAACCGTTTGATATCGATGAAGCCGTTGCGCTGGTCGAGCGTGCTATCAGTCACTATCAGGAGCAGCAGCAGCCGCGTAATCAGCCTGTCAGCGGACCCACCACCGATATCATTGGTGAAGCGCCGGCGATGCAGGATGTGTTTCGTATCATCGGCCGGTTATCGCGCTCGTCGATCAGTGTGCTGATCAACGGCGAATCCGGTACCGGTAAAGAGCTGGTAGCTCATGCGCTGCATCGCCACAGTCCGCGTACCAAAGCGCCTTTTATTGCGCTGAACATGGCGGCGATTCCCAAAGATTTGATTGAGTCCGAACTGTTCGGTCACGAGAAAGGTGCCTTTACCGGCGCAAACCAGATCCGTCAGGGCCGTTTTGAGCAGGCGGATGGCGGCACGCTGTTTCTGGATGAGATCGGTGATATGCCGCTGGATGTGCAGACCCGTCTGCTGCGCGTGCTGGCCGATGGTCAGTTCTATCGCGTTGGTGGCTATGCACCGGTCAAAGTGGATGTGCGTATTATCGCGGCGACCCACCAGAATCTGGAATTACGCGTACAGGAAGGCAAGTTCCGTGAGGATCTTTTTCACCGCCTGAATGTGATTCGCGTGCATCTGCCACCGCTGCGTGAGCGTCGTGAGGACATCCCGCGTCTGGCACGTTACTTCCTGCAGGTGGCGGCCCGAGAGCTGGGAGTGGAAGCGAAGATTCTGCATCCGGAAACCGAGACCGCCTTAACCCGGCTTCACTGGTCCGGTAACGTCCGTCAGCTGGAGAACACCTGTCGCTGGCTGACCGTGATGGCGGCGGGCCAGGAAGTACTGATTCAGGATCTGCCCGGGGAACTGTTTGAATCCAGTACCCCGGAAAATCCGGTGCAGTCGCTGCCTGACAGCTGGGCAACCCTGCTGGCACAGTGGGCCGACCGCGCCCTGCGTTCCGGTCATCAGAATCTGCTGTCAGAAGCCCAGCCAGAGATGGAGCGTACGCTGCTCACTACTGCGCTGCGTCATACGCAAGGCCATAAGCAGGAAGCAGCACGTCTGCTGGGCTGGGGACGAAACACGCTGACGCGCAAGCTGAAAGAGCTTGGCATGGAATAAGCGGTTCAGTACGGGCTGGAGTGGTTGCCAGCCCGTTTCTTCAGATAACGCGTGAGAACTGCTGCTGACGCGCTTTCTGACGCAGATAACGATCAAAACACATGCAGATATTACGAATCAGTAAGCGGCCAATCCCCGTCACCTCCAGCCCGCCAGCCGTTTGTACTACCAGCCCGTCGGCAATTAACGGTTTCAGCAACGCCAGATCCTCAGCAAAATAGTCGCTGAAGCAGATTCCCCATTGCGCTTCTGTCGCGGCAAAATCCAGCGAGAAGTTACAGATCAGCGTTTTAATCACGTCACGACGCAGGCAATCATCGTCGGTTAAGGCGATGCCGCGCCACAGGCCATTCCCCTGCTGTTCAACACTCTTGTACCAGGTGTTGAGGTCTTTCTGGTTCTGCGCATAACTGTCGCCAATCATGCTGATGGCTGAAACGCCAAGCCCCAGCAAATCGCTGTCGCCCTGTGTCGTGTATCCCTGGAAATTGCGATGCAGCTGCCCTTTTCGCTGCGCGATGGCCAGCTCATCCTGCGGCTTTGCAAAGTGATCCATCCCGATAAACTGGTAGCCCTGCTGAGTCAGCGTCGCGATGGTCTGCTGTAAGATATCCAGCTTTTGCTGAGCAGATGGCAGTTCGTCCTCTTTGATTTTACGCTGTGCCGCGAACATCGCTGGCAGATGCGCATAGTTAAACACGCTAAGGCGATCGGGATTGAGTGCCAGTACCCGCTCCAGCGTCCAGGCAAAGCTGGCTGGCGTCTGCAGGGGCAAGCCATAGATCAGGTCGATGCTGACAGAGCTGAAGCCCTGTTCACGGGCGCGCGCCATCAGGCCAAAAATTACCTCTTCGTCCTGCACCCGGTTAACCCGTTCCTGCACCGATTTATTGAAGTCCTGTACTCCCATGCTCAGACGATTGAATCCCAGCGATCGCAGGTGATCAATCACATCCAGCTCTATTTCCCGGGGATCAACTTCGATCGACATTTCGGCCTCATCAGCCACGCTGAAATGCTGCTTGAGCAAACCCACCAGCCGCGAAATCTGCGCATTGTCGAGAAAGGTTGGCGTGCCGCCGCCCCAGTGAAGCTGCGTGACCTGACGCTGACGAAATAGCGGCGCACGCTGAATAATCTCCTGCTCAAGCACATCCAGATAACGGTCCGCTTTGTGGCGCTGACGGGTCACAATCTTATTACAGCCGCAGAAGTAGCAGAGACGATGGCAGAAGGGAATATGGACGTAGAGCGAGAGCGGACGATCAGGGTAGCGCGTCACGGCTCGCTGAAAATCGCCTTGTGCATAGTGCTCGCTGAACTCCAGCGCGGTGGGATAAGAGGTGTAACGCGGGCCGGCATAATTGTACTTTTCAATTAACGCCTGATCCCACTCAATCTGCTGCGATGGCATGCTCACTCCTTCCGGTGACGTCGTCTGAGAGAAGGTCGCGAAGAAGAGGAGATGAAAGGTGAGCGGGTCGAGACCCGACGTAAACGTTGCTTCAGCCGCGACAGGCGTCGTAGTTTAAACAATAACCACAGCAGATAACATGTCGCCAGCAGCGCGAAAATTGATCCAGGCCAAAACATTGTTGTTTACCTGATAAGTACGGCATGCGGAAATCGCATGCCGATCAAATCTGCTTAGTTGCCCTTCAGCAGACGGTACATATCTTCTTCAGCCTGCTCATCGTCGGCATCATCCATCACAATGCCTAACTGCTCCATCAGTTCGTCGATACGGTCCAGCGAAGCATCCAGCCAGCCCTGATCTTCTGCCGACAGCGTTTCGCCATTTTCCAGACGATCCAGCAGCGCATCCAGACGCTCGTCATTTTCCAGCTTCGCCAGCTCTTCTTCGGGTGTCAGACGCACTTTCTTCTCAGATGCCGGTTTTGCCACGCTTTTCTTTGGTTTAACGGCTGCGGTTTTCCCCTCAGCAACCAGAGCTACCGGTTTTTTACTTCCGATACGCGGATCTTTTACGCTGCTCTCCTGACGTCCGCCGTTGCTTTCGGACGCAGCCGGATTAGCACGGCTGCCAGATGCGTGTCCGCGATGCTTTTTATCACGTTTGCGATCGCGTGCTTCATGGTTGATATCGTCACGCGATTTGCGTTTGGCTTTGACGGCAGGTTTGCCGTTAGCAGCTCGTGCAGGTTGCTTCATAGTATTCAGTCCCGGCTTTTTTATTCAGTATAGAATTGCGGCGAAATCTAGCAGAAACCAGGCAAAGAAAAAAGGCGACAGCTCAAGCTGTCGCCTTATTTCATACCTTCGTAAGAAGGAATCATGTTTTAAGTCCTTTTCGGCTCGTAACATCCCGGTTAATCCCGCGCCTGCTCAACTCCTGAGCTTTTCCTTATCCCTGTCTGGCCGTATCCCTGACCGTTTCCATTCCACCGCTCGTTGCCTTCCTGACATCCCTGAGCGCATCATCCTGATGTGTGCTGCCGTTCACTGCACAATAATGTAGACCAACTGGTAAAAGCCTCAAGTCGATGGCAAAAATAGTTAGTTCAAAAAAAGAACAATAACAGTCAAAACCATGAATTTTAATGCTTTTTATTTTTAGTAATTAAAGTAAAAAGCGAAATAACCCGCAGCCTGAATGGCAAATCTCTTACACACTTTGTTATCGAGATGTGATTGAGCACTTTCGCGCCATAACGCGTATAATCGCCGCCATTGCCTTAATGCGTTTTCTGGAGTGTTACCTTGTCTGAATTGAATTATCACGTTACCCACTTTGTCATGAGCGCGCCGGATATCCGTCATCTGCCTGCCGATACCGGAATTGAAGTGGCTTTTGCTGGCCGTTCGAACGCGGGAAAATCGAGTGCGCTGAATACGTTAACCAATCAGAAGGGTCTGGCACGTACCAGTAAAACGCCGGGACGTACGCAGCTGATTAACCTTTTCGAAGTGAAAGAGGGTAAGCGTCTGGTCGACCTGCCCGGTTACGGTTATGCCGAAGTGCCGGAAGAGATGAAGCTCAAGTGGCAACGTGCGTTAGGGGAATACCTGCAAAAACGTCAGGCATTGAAAGGACTGGTCGTGTTGATGGATATCCGTCACCCGCTGAAAGACCTTGATCGACAGATGATTCAGTGGTCAGTGGAAAGCGGTATTCCAGTGCTGTTACTTCTGACTAAAGCAGACAAACTGGCCTCAGGTGCCCGTAAAGCGCAGCTCAATGTCGTGCGTGAAGCTGCACTCGAATTCGCTGGTGATGTGCAGGTAGAGCTCTTCTCCTCGCTGAAGAAAATCGGCGTGGATAAGGTTCGTCAGAAGCTGGACAGCTGGTTTAATACGCTTGAACCGGCGGTTGAGGATCCGGACGGGGAAGAGTAACTGGCAACCCGGTGCCGCTGAAGCTGGCGGTGCAAAAAGCCCAATAAAAAACGCCCCAGTCACAGAATGACTGGGGCGGCTAAATTCAGCCAAATCCGATTACGTGAAGTAAAAGGTCTGAAAGATAGAACATCTTACCTCTGTACCCTACGCGACGAACTTTACCTGATTTTCTGTGCGTGACAAAGGCTTTTTTGTTGCTTACTTACATCAGGCAGGGCTTTTTTTACCATACACATCACAAAAATAGCATTGCGATGTAGTTAAATAACGAAAAAAGTGTTTAGCCGATAAGCAGTTATAAAAACGCTTAATCTCAGTACCAGCGCTGGCCGGTCTAAACCAGGGAATTAAACGATTTACTTATACCTGAATAAGGGTCGATTCCGCTCTGTGGAACCGACCTGAAGCCGTGAATCAGTGGGCTTCATCCCAGTTGTCACCCACACCGACTTCAACCAGTAAAGGCACGTCGAGCTGCACGCTACCTTCCATCAACGCACGGATTTTCTGGCTGGCTGCTTCAACGGCCTCCGCTTTCACTTCGAACACCAGTTCATCGTGAACCTGCATGATCATTCTGACACTATTGTCGTTTTGCTGTTCCAGCCACTCATCAACAGCAATCATCGCCCGCTTGATAATATCCGCTGCCGTTCCCTGCATTGGCGCATTGATCGCGGCACGTTCTGCAGCTTTCCGGCGAATCGCGTTGCTGGATTTAATATCGGGCAGCCACAGCCGACGGCCTTCAATCGTTTCGACATAGCCTTTACTTGCCGCCAGCTGGCGGGTGTTCTCCATATAGCGCAGTACGCCCGGATAGCGTTCAAAGTAGAGATCCATATACTTTTTCGCTTCGCCTGCGCCAATGTTCAGCTGGCGCGACAGACCAAATGCGCTCATGCCATAGATCAGACCAAAGTTGATCGCTTTCGCACTACGGCGCTGTTCTGCACTGACCTTATCCAGTGGTACACCAAACACTTCGGATGCCGTGGCACGGTGAATATCTTCGCCCTGGGCAAAAGCGTCCAGTAATCCTTTATCCTGAGAAAGATGCGCCATGATACGCAGTTCGATTTGCGAATAGTCTGCCGCCACAATGCGATAGCCTTTGGCCGCCACAAAGGCCTGACGGATTCGGCGTCCTTCGTCATTACGTACCGGAATGTTTTGAAGATTCGGGTCGGCAGATGACAAGCGACCGGTGGCGGTAACGGCCTGATGATAAGAGGTATGTACGCGCCCGCTCAGCGGGTTGATCATCAGCGGTAATTTATCCGTATAGGTCGACTTAAGTTTGGATAAGCCGCGATGCTCCAGAATCACTTTGGGCAGCGGATAGTCGAGTGCCAGCTCAGCTAACACTTCTTCGCTGGTTGACGGTGCCCCACCCGGTGTTTTCTTAGTGGGCTTGATACCCTGTTTTTCAAACAGAATCACCTGAAGCTGTTTGGTGGATGAGAGGTTAAAGGGTTCTCCCGCCAGCTCATGCGCTTTTAATTCAAGCTCAGCGAGTCGGGCAGTCAGCTCTTTCGAGTGTTGCGCCAGAATAGCCTGATCGATTAACACGCCATTGCGCTCAATCCTGGAAATTACCGTCAGTAACGGCATCTCAATCTGCTCGAAGACTTTTCTCGGGCCCGCTTCTTTCTCCAGCTCTGGCCACATTTTCAGATGCAATTGCAGGGTCACATCGGCATCTTCGGCAGCATAATGGGATGCCTGCTCCAATGCGATTTGATTGAACGTCAGCTGATTTTTGCCTTTACCAGCGATCTCCTGGAAGGTGACCGTTTTGTGGTTAAGCCAGCGAGCAGCCAGGCTATCCATGTCATGTTTGCCCACCACGCTGTTAAGAATATAGGACTCAAGCATGGTGTCGAATTTGATACCGGCCAGTTCAATGTCGTAATTCTTCAGCACGCCACGATCGTATTTCAGGTTCTGGCCCACTTTCCAGGCGCTGTCATCTTCCAGCAGGGGCTTGAGCTGTGCCAGAACGGCCGCGCGATCCAGCTGATCAGGCGCATCGAGATAGTCGTGTGCAACCGGCAGATAGGCGGCTTCGCCGGGCGCAACCGCAAAGCTGATGCCCACGATGTTAGCGCTCAGGGTATCCAGCGCGTCGGTCTCCAGATCAAAGGCAAAAACCTCGCTGTTTTTCAGCTTCTCCAGCCAGCTGTCGAAAAGATCCTGATCCAGAATGGTGACATAATTCTCGGTCGGTAATACGCTGCTGGTTTCAGCCACAGGAACCGGCTCATCGGAGAGCGATTTCTGCGCCTGAGTATTGCTCTTCTTGCCCTGCAGCCATTTCCCATCCTGCAGGTCGCTCAGCCAGCGTTTGAATTCGTACCGGCTGAACAGTGCCTGCAATGCTTCGACATCGGGTTCAGTGACCGTAAGCTCTTCACAGGGCAGCGCCAGCTCAACGTCGGTTTTAATTGTCGCCAGCTGATAAGAGAGAAAGGCTACATCACGATTCTGCTCAAGTTTAGTCGCCATGGTTTTGGCACCACGAAAGCCGAGATCGGCTACCTTGTCCAGATTGTCATAAATGGTCTGCATGCTGCCCAGGCCCTGCAGCAGAGCCTGTGCCGTTTTCTCACCCACGCCGGGAACGCCAGGGATGTTATCTGAGCTGTCGCCCATCATGGCCAGAAAATCGATGATCAAAGCTGGCGGCACACCATATTTCTGCTCAACCTCTTCCGGTCCCAGAATGGTATTGCTCATGGTGTTAATCAGCGTGATGGCTGGCGTGACCAGCTGCGCCATATCTTTGTCGCCTGTGCTGATTAGTACTGAAAGGCCTTTTCTCTCCGCTTCCAGCGCCAGTGTACCGATGACATCATCGGCTTCAACGCCGCTCACAGCCAGCAACGGCAGACCCATCGCCCGCACCATCTCATGCAGCGGCTCGATTTGCGCACGCAGTTCGTCAGGCATCGGCGGACGATGAGATTTATAATGCTCGAACAGCTCGTCCCTGAAGGTTTTGCCCTTGGCATCGAACACCACAGCAACGTGACTAGGATTATATTGCGCCAGCAGGCTTTTCAGCATGTTGAGCACGCCGTACATGGCGCCAGTGGGTTCACCTGCACTATTGGTCAGCGGCGGAAACGCATGATATGCGCGATAAAGATAGGATGAGCCATCGACCAGAATGAGGGGATTTTCTGCTATTTGCGCCATAAGTCTGTGTTGTCTTCGTTGCTATGGGTTGGTCTATAAGGATGCCACAAGCTGGCGGAAATGGTGAACTAAGGCGTAGGATATGTCACGTTTTTGACGGTTCTGGAGGGAAGATCGCAACGATCGTTCTGTGGATAACTTTGTGCGTAAAAATTATAACGCGCTGTTATTCAGGATCTTAAAGGATTTAGCCTTTAATAAAATCCATAATTTTCATTGGCTTATTTAATTTCCGTGACCCGATCGCCATTTTTAATTACGCGATCCCTTGTGTGGATATTAAATTTATGCCCTGGAGATGGACAAAATTTGCGCCGCTGTTCAATGGCATAAAAAAACGCCAGCAGAGCTGGCGTCAGATGGGGTGGTAAAGCAGATTACTTCTGGCTTAAAAGGAATTTCACGACGTTCGCATAGTCTGCGACCATATTATCCATAGAGCTGAGATCCAGACCGCCGTTGTTCACCATATATTTGCCATTCACGAACATCGCTGGCACGCCACGCAGGTCAACATCCGCAGCCGCTTTCTGCTGCTGCGCAACCAGCGCTTTTACGGCGAAGCTGTTCCACGCAGCATCGTATTCAGCAGCGGAGATACCGGCTGCTTTGACAAAAGTTTCTTTCAGACTGGCAGGATCGGTGATTGTCTGCGTTTTCTGAATGCCATCGAAGATCGGGGCTGTCACCTTATCTTCAACACCCAGCGCCATTGCAACAGCCCAGGCCTGGGTCACAACCGGCCCCATATCACCACCGAGGAAATCGACGTGGTATTTCACCATTTTGGTGTCAGCAGGCAGGTTGTTTTTCACCGCGTCATTGACGTGATAAATACGCTCAAACTGATAGCAGTGCGGGCAGAAGAAGGAAAAGAACTCCAACACCTGAGGTTCACTGGCCACAGGTTTTGGCAGACTCACATATTGTTTACCTTCAGTGAACTGGGCAGCAGACGCGCTGAATGCCAGCACTAAACCCATCAGTGCAAACCAAATTTTTTTCATCGTGAAAACTTCTCCTGACTACGTCGTTAATATTGCGGTGTCAGCTGCAGAGGAGGTTCCTGCAACAGCTTCTCCTGCTCGGTAAAGAGTGAAATTTGCCTGCGCCAGAAATCTTCATCTGTCATCCAGGGGAAAGCGCGCGGAAAAGCGGGATCCTGCCAGCGTCGGACAACCCAGGCCAGATAATAAACCATGCGCATGGCGCGTAAAGGTTCAATCAGTGACAATTCATTAATATCAAAATCACTGAACTCACTGTACGCCTCCAGCAGTATATCCCATTGAATACGCTGTTCCTGACGATCGCCGCTGATCAGCATCCAGAGATCCTGCACGGCCGGGCCATTACGGGCATCATCCAGATCCACAAACAGCGGTCCATCGCGCCACAGGATATTACCCGGATGGCAGTCGCCATGTAATCGTAGCGGCTGCCACGTGGTGTGCCACTGTTGTTGCAACGTGTTTCCCAGCTTATCGATAGCCTGTAGCAGTGCGACTTTAAGCGATGCAGGCACTAACAGAGAGTGCTCCAGCACCTGCCGGGGTTCATGCAGATATTCATCCAGACCGATGGCAGGCCGATGCCTGAACAGCGCTTTACGCCCGGTCTGATGAATGCGGCCCAGGAAGCGGCCTACCCACTCCATCTGATCTTCGTTGTCTGTCTCATATTGTCGTCCGCCCAGGCTGGGGAATACGGCAAAGAAGAAGCCAGCGTGACTGTGCAGGGTCTCACCCTTTAACCGCAGTGGTGCTGCGATGGGCACCTCGTCAGCCAGCAGATCGAGCGCATACTGATGCTCTTCATCAATCTGTTCAGCACGCCAGCGCTGTGGGCGATAAAACTTCGCAACATAGCGACGTTTTTCATCATCGCTGAATTGGTAAACCCGGTTCTCATAGCTGTTCAGGGCTGTCAGACCTGATTCGACGCGAATTCCTGTATCCCAGAGCGCATCAAGCAATACGTCGGGATTTAATGTCTGGAAGTTGAAAGCAGCGTCGCTCATCATATTACCTGTAGTTGCCCTAACATTTAGCTGCCAAGGATAACATTACTCGTCCTGTTTAATGACACCCCGTGCGCGGAGCAGTGCAGTTTTGAAATCAACTTCATAGTCTTTTTTCAGGCCTGGGATCGCATCATCGCTGGCGGAGTCACGCATTTTGAGATGGTAAATTAATACATCGTCAGTTAATTCACTTAACGGGCCACGGAAACCAGATTCCTGCGCCAGTTTCTGCAAAAATGTGACCAGATTCAGGTCAGGCTCTTTTTGCCAGGCGGGTTGCAGCAGTTCGATCAACTCGTTTAAACGATGGCATTTCATTGAGGTTTCTCCGTTATTCACAGTGCGTCATCAGCGAGGGCACAGTCATGACAAGATTGACCGGCATCATTCTGGCCGGAGGTCAGGGCCGCCGTATGGGTGGTCAGGACAAAGGATTAGTGCAACTGGATGGCAGGCCGCTTTATCAGCATGTCCTTGAACGGCTCAGGCCACAAGTCGACATTGTCATGATTAATGCCAATCGTAATATTGATCGCTATCAGTTAAGCGAGTGTCGGGTTGTGCAGGATGTTTTTGATGGCTATCCGGGTCCGCTGGCTGGTATCTACAGTGCATTAATAACCATCGACGGTGAATGGGCTGCGTTTTGCTCCTGTGATACGCCTGCCGTTCCTCTTAACTTCGTTGAAAAACTGGCTGAACAACGGGGAAACGCCCCTGCAGTCTGGGTTCGCTCACAATCACGCGACCACCCGACGCTGGCGCTGATTCATCGGGAGATGGCAGCACCTCTTCATGACTATCTTCACGCCGGTGAACGACGTCTGATGCACTTCCTGCGCGACCACGGCGGCCATGCTGTTCAGCTGGATGATGATGAATCTGCTTTCCGCAATATCAATACACCTGATGACCTGAAGTAGAGCGGTTGATATGTCATTACCTTTACTCGCGATTGTCGGCTGGAGTGGAACCGGCAAAACGACACTATTACAGCAGGTGATACCGATTCTTCTTAATAAAGAGATTCGCGCCGGGCTGATTAAGCACACGCATCATGAGATGGACGTAGATACACCAGGCAAAGATAGCTATCTGCTCAGAAAAGCAGGAGCCAGTCAGGTGATTGTAGCTAACAGAGAGCGATGGGCATTGATGTGTGAGACACCGGAAAAGCCGTCGATTGATCTGCCTTATCTGCTCAGCCGCATGGATCACTCTGTGCTGGAGATAGTGCTGGTTGAGGGCTTTAAAGAGGAATCGGTGCCTAAAATTGTTGTCTGGCGTGCCGGGATCAAGGGTGAGATCGAGGAACTGCTTGATGGGCAAGTGATCGCTGTCGCCAGCGACCAGAAATTAGCGCTAAATGTGCCGGTTCTGGATATAAATAGTCCGGACAACGTTGCAGATTTTATTGCTGACTGGCTGCAAAAGCGCTGAAGCAGAGAGGTTTTCGTGTTTTTCACGATCTGCAGACGTAAAAAAGCCCCGCACTCGCGTGCGGGGCTTCTTCACTTATATAATGCCTGGCAGTTCCCTACTCTCGCATGGGGAGACCCCACACTACCATCGGCGCTACGGCGTTTCACTTCTGAGT